>DASZCY010000086.1:0-5180 GCA_035942615.1 Solirubrobacteraceae bacterium
GTCCATGCTCGCACTGATCGCCCCCCTGCAGTGGCTCGTCGACATCTTCGAGCCCGTGCTCGTGTTCTTCCACGGGCTCGTGGGCAGCTGGGGCATGGCCATCGTCCTCCTCGTGGTCGCCGTGCGCCTGGTGGTGTTTCCGCTGACCATGAAGCAGATGCGCTCCATGCAGGCGATGGCGCGGCTGGCCCCCGAGATGAAGGAACTGCAGCAGAAGTACAAGGACGACCGCCAGAAACAGCAGCAGGAGCTGATGAAGTTCTACAAGGACAACAACGTCAACCCAGCGGCCTCCTGCCTGCCGCTCCTGGCGCAGCTCCCGGTCTTCATCGCGCTCTTCTACCTCCTGCAGGCGCCCCTGAAGCTTGACATCTGCGGGCCGGCGCTGCAGGCGCGAGGCATCGGGCCCGGGGACGAGCGCTTGGGCGACATCACGTGCGACGCGGTGGATCCGGGCTCGGCCGACTTCCTGTTCATCAACGACCTGACCGCGTCAGCCACGGGCGGTGTGCTGGTCGCGCTGATCCTCATGTACATCGCCTCCCAGCTGGTGGCGAGCCTCTTGAGCATGACCACGGCGGACAAGACCCAACGCATGATCTTCCTGGCCCTGCCCTTCTTCTTCGTTCTGTTCATCATCAACTTCCCGGCCGGACTGATCGTCTACTGGATCACCACCAACCTGTGGACGGCCGGGCAAGGACTGATCATCCGCCGCACCATCGGCCCCATCGCGCCGCCCCGGCCCAAGGGCGAGGAGGGCGAGCCGCAGGGGCTGGGTGCGCTGTTCAAACAGATCCGCGAGAGCGCGGGGGCACCGGCCGACACGACGAACGGGGGTGACGGGTCGAAGCGTGAGAAGGTCGGTGCGAGCGCCGGGGCGGCGCGAGCCACGAGCAAGCCCAAGCCGGCCGGCCCGCCGCCCCCCTCGCCGCGCAAGAAGAAGAAGCGCTCCGGGCGGCGGCGATGACCGACGCCGAACAGGCCCGCTTGCGCGAACTTCTCGAGCGGGTGACCGATGCGCTGGGGCTGCCGGCCGCGCGAGTGGAGGTCACCGAGGACGACGAGGCGCTCACCGGGGTGGTGCATGCCGATGACCTCGGGCTGTTCATCGGCCGCCACGGCCAGACCATCGACGCCGTGCAGCACTTGGCGCAGCGTGTGCTCGCGGCCGGCGAGCCGGGCAGGCGCGTTGTCGTCGACGCCGAGGGCTACCGCGCTCGGCGTGCGGGCGCCCTCACCGGCCAGGCCGACGACGCCGCGGGCGAGGCCCTGCGCAACGGACGGCCGGTGGCGCTGGACGCCATGGTCGCCAGCGAGCGCAAGCTCGTGCACGAGCATCTGCGCGAGCGGAGCGACGTGGAGACCTGGAGCGAGGGCGACGAGCCCGATCGCCACCTGGTCATCGCCCCCGCAAAGGAGCCCTGAGCGCTTAGCGCGTCCCGCGGAGCGGGCGTTTCACGTTTTCTCCCCCGGTGAGACACAATGGTCTCCATGGCGCCGCTGAGCGACCTGGAGCGGGGGTTGATCGCCGGGCTGCTGATCGGCCAGGGCTCGTTCGGTGGCGACGGGCGCCAGCCGCACGTGATGCTGCGCATGCACGTCCGCCACGAGGCGCTGATGTGCTGGCTGGCCGAGCGCTTCCCGCGCTCGCGTCTCTATGGCCCGTACCACCACGGCGGGCGCTCCTACTTCCAGTGGACCGCACGTGGTCCGGCGTTGATCGACGACCTGCTGCCCATCCTCGAGGCGGTGGTGGGCCCGGAGCTCGACGGCCACACCGCGGACCGGCTGGTCGCCATGCGCGAGCGCTACGCCGATGTCATCGCGCGCCGGCGCGGCACGTCGTGACGGCCTCGCTCGAACCGCCCGTCCGCGCGCGTCTGGACGAACTGGTCCGCGGCAACGGCCTCCCCGCGGGATCCGCCGAGCGCCTGGGTCGCCTGCTCGGCCTGCTCGCCGGGGATGGCACCGCGCCCACGAGCGTGCGCGCGCCGCACCGCGCGGTCGACGTGCACGTGGCCGACTCCCTGGCGGGGCTGGGGCTGTCTGCGGTTCGCAGCGCCCGACGGATGGCCGATCTGGGCGCCGGGGCCGGGTTCCCTGGCCTGGTCCTCGCCGTAGCGCTGGCCGAGACGCGGGTGGCGCTCGTGGAGAGCGACGGGCGCAAGGCCACGTTCCTCATGCGGGCGGCGCAGGCCGTGGATGCCGCAAACGTGGAGGTGATCAATGCGCGGGCCGAGGCATGGGCGGACGGCATGGGCGTCCACGACCTCGTCACGGCCCGGGCCCTGGCCGCCTTGCCGGTCCTTGTGGAGTATGCAGCCCCGCTCCTGGCGCCGGGTGGGGCCCTGGTGGCGTGGAAAGGCCACCGTGACGCGCGCGAAGAGGCCGACGGCGACGCCGCGGCGGCCGCTACCGGCCTCGAGCCGGCGGGCGTGTTGGCGGCGACCCCGTTCCCGGGGGTGGAGGCGCGTACCCTTTACCTCTACTTGAAGGTGCGACAAACGCCTCTCCGCTTCCCGCGCCGGGAGGGAATGGCACGCAAACGGCCGCTACGAGCCTCGACCTGAGGCTTGCTCTGGTCCTGGTGTGCCGCATTCGCCCCTCGAAGACCGAGGCCGGCGCGCGGCCCCAGCAGGTTCCGCCCGCAGGCGTGGCTACGCTGCGCGGGTGGGCACCGTGTACGCCATCGCCAACCAGAAGGGCGGCGTGGGGAAGACCACGACGGCCGTCAACGTGGCGGCGTGCATCGCCGAGGCGGGCTACGAGACGCTCCTCGTCGACATCGACCCCCAGGCCAATGCCACCGTCGGACTGGGGCTGGCCAAGGACGAACGCCCGAGCGTCTACGAGGTCCTGGCGGGCGAGGTCCCCGCGGAGGAGGTGGTGCGCGCTTCGACCATCTCGGGGCTGTCGGTGCTGTCGGCGCATCCGGATCTGGCCGGCGCTAACGTCGAGCTGCCCCGTCAGCCGGGCTCGGAGATCCGTCTGCGCCAGGCGCTTGCCGGCGCGCGCGACCGCTACGCCCATGTGCTGGTGGACTGCCCGCCCTCCCTCGGACCGCTGACCGTCAACGCGCTCGTGGCGGCCGACCGGGTCATCGTGCCGGTGCAGACGGAGTACTTCGCCCTGGAGGGCCTGGCCAGTCTGCTGGACACCCTGAAGCTCGTCCAGCGCACGCTCAACCCGCGGCTGGCCGTCGCCGGGATGCTGCTGACCATGCAAGACGGGCGCACGCGCCTCGCGCGCGACGTCGAGGCCGACGTGCGAGAGCACTTCCCGTCCCTGGTCTTCGACACCGTCATCCCGCGCAACGTCCGTATCAGCGAGGCGCCGTCCTTCGGCCGGCCCGTCATCCACCACGATCCCCACTGCGCCGGCGCCGACGCCTACTTCGAGTTGGCCAAGGAGGTCGCCTCCCGTGGCTGAGCGGGGCATGGGCCGCGGGCTGGCCGCCCTGTTCGCCGCCTCGGAGGAGGGGACGCCCGCGAGCGAGGAGCTGCGCCAGCTGGCCGTCGAGCTCATCGCGCCCAACCCCAGGCAGCCGCGCCGGCACTTCGATGAGGCCGCTCTTCAGGCCCTGGCTGGGTCGCTGACCGAGCGGGGGGTGCTCCAGCCCCTCCTCGTGCGCCCCGTGCCCGGCGGCAGGTACGAGCTCGTCGCGGGCGAGCGCCGCTGGCGGGCCGCCCAGCTGGCGGGCCTGGAGACGATCCCCGCGCTGGTGCGCGAGCGCGATGACGCGCAGGCGCTCGAGATCGCCCTGATCGAGAACATGGCTCGGGAGGACCTCAACCCGGTCGAGGAGGCCCGCGCGTGCGCGGCGCTGGTCGAGGAGCTAGGGCTTTCGCGCGAGGATGTCGGGCGGCGCGTGGGTCGCAGCCGCGTCGCCGTCTCCAACCTCCTGCGCCTGCTCGACCTTCCCGACGAGGTCCTCGACGCCCTCGAGCATGGCCGGCTCACCGAGGGCCATGGACGCGCGCTTCTGCTGACCGGGGATCACGCCGACCGCCGTCGCCTGGCCCGCGAGGCGTCCGAAGGTGGCTGGTCGGTGCGCGCCCTCGAGCAGCGCGCGCGCACCAGCGCGACCGATGGCGCGCCGGCCCAGCCCCGCATCACCCGCCGCCGGCCGGCCAGCGGCCTACACCCCGACCAGGAAGCCGCCACGGCGGAGATCGCCGAGACGCTCTCGGGCGCCCTGGGCCGCGAGGTGCGCGTCCGCCCCCGCCGGGACGGCTATGCGGTCGAGCTGACCGTGGCCTCCCCCGAGGATGCGGCCGGCCTGATCGAGCGGGCGCTTCCGCGGCCCGCGGTCTGAGGCTTCCCGCGCTCGCTACAATCGGCGACCCTTCGGGCGATTAGCTCAGTCGGTCAGAGCGCTTCTCTGATAAGGAAGAGGTCGGTGGTTCGAGTCCACCATCGCCCACTCCGCGAAGGCCCCGCTAGTGCGGGGTTTTCTGCTTCAGGCCGCGGCCCGCTCGCCAGCCTCGAACACCGTCTCGCGCGTGCTGGTGCCCGTTGACGCCCAATCCGCGCCGTCGACCAGCGCACCCAGCCGCTCCGGCTCGCCGTCGCGGCGGTCCATCTCGCGGGCATAGATCGATAGGGCGAGGTTCGGACTCGTGTGGCCCATCTGCGCCATCACGAACGGCGGAGCCTCGCCGAGCGCGTACAGCACCGACGCGAACGTCCGACGCAGGCTGTGCGGCGTCAGCCCCTCCGGCAGCGGCTCCACACCGCGCCCCGTCAGGTGCTCGTCCGCCCGCTCCACAGCGCCCGCGAGCACCCGCCGGCGGATGTTCGTCGGCGACTGCTTCCCGCCGGTGCTCGTGCCGAACACGAGCGCGTCAGCCGCACGGTCGGTCCGAACCGCGGCGTGCAACGCCAGCTCGTCACGCAGCAGCGGCAGCAGGTTGACCGTCCGCTCGGCCGCGTCCGTCTTCGTGCCCGGCACGCGCAGCACGCCACGCGCGAGATCAACGTGCCGCCACCGCAACCGCAACGCCTCGTCGATCCGCAGCCCCGCGAGGGTCAGCGTCGCCAGCAGCGAGCGCCGGTAGGACGCCACGCGCCCGTCACGGTCCAGCTCGCCGGCGGCATCGAAGAGCGCGGCGATGTGCTCCGCGCGGTCGAGGTAGGTCCGGCGCGGCTTCACCGCGGGCAGCCGCCGCCGCCGACCC
>DASZCY010000087.1:0-11348 GCA_035942615.1 Solirubrobacteraceae bacterium
ACCTTCACGGGCGCGAGGCGAGGGTGGAGCTTGAGCACGGTCCGCTGCTCGCCCTCGACCTCCTCCTCGTCGTAGGCGTCGACGAGGAAGGCGAGAGTGGCGCGGTCGGCGCCCGCCGCCGGCTCGATGACGTGGGGGACGTACCGATCGCCGGTCGCCTGATCGAAGTACTCGAGCTTGTCGCCGGAGTGCTCGGCGTTCGCGCGCAGGTCGAAGTCGGTGCGGTTGGCGATCCCCTCGAGCTCGCTCCAGCCGATCGGGAAGAGGTACTCCACGTCGGCCGTGCCCGACGAGTAGTGGCTGAGCTCGTCCGGGTCGTGCTCGCGCATCTGGAGGTGGTCCAGGCGCAGACCGAGCTCGACGTACCAGTCGTAGCGCGCCTGCTTCCAGTGCTCGTACCACTGCTGCGCCTCGGCGGGCTGCACGAAGAACTCCATCTCCATCTGCTCGAACTCGCGCGTGCGGAAGATGAAGTTGCGCGCGGTGATCTCGTTGCGAAACGACTTTCCCACCTGCGCGATGCCGAAAGGCGGCCGCTTGCGGCTGAACTGCAGGACGTTCTTGAAGTTCACGAAGATGCCCTGGGCCGTCTCGGTCCGCAGGTAGGCCACCGAGCCCGCGTCGCGCACGGGACCGACCGTTGTCTCGAACATGAGGTTGAACTGGCGCGCCTGCGTGAGGTCGCACTCGGGTCCCTCGCCCGGAGGCTTCGAGGGCTTGCGCGGGCACTCCAGCTCGGCGAGGTGGTCGGCCCGGAAGCGCGCGCCGCAGGTGCGACAGTCCACCAGCGGGTCGGTGAAGTTGCTCAGGTGCCCGCTGGCCTCCCAGGTGCGCGGATGCTGGATGATGGCCGAGTCCAGGGCGACGATGTCGTCGCGGTCCTGGAGCATCGCGCGCCACCACTCGTCCTTGACGTTGCCCTTGAGCAGGACCCCGTAGTGGCCGTAGTCGTATGTGGAGCCCTGCCCGCCGTAGATCTCCGAGGTGGGGAAGACAAACCCCCGGCGCTTGCACAGGGCGACGATCTTCTCCATGGTGACCACGTCGGATGCCACGCCATCCGACGGTATAGCGGATGGGAATAGCTCCTGGCTGCGCCGGTCGCACGACGAGCGCAGCTCGTCTGGCACTCCTATACTGGGAGTGCCTATGCCGATCTACGAGTACCGCCGCCCCGACGGCACGACCTTCGAGGTCATGCAGCGCATCACCGAGGACGCGCTCAGGACCGACCCGGACAGCGGCGTGCCCGTGGAGCGGGTGATGCACCCGGTCGCCGTCCACTTCAAGGGCAAGGGCTTCTACAACACCGACTACGGGACCAAGAAGCGCTCGCGGGAGATGGAAGGCTCAGCCAGCGAGGGGGCCGACAAGCAGGACGCCAAGACCGCCGAGAAGAAGAGCGGGGACAAGGGCTCGTCGGACTCCTCCTCCTCCTCCTCCTCCTCCTCGGGCGCTGGCGACGCCAAGGCCGCGAAGGCATCGTCGTCGTCCCCGTCCAAGCAGAGCAGCTGACTCAGGCGGCGCCGTAGCGGAGGTGATGTGCGCCCCGCCGCCGCCCGTGCAGGCGTAGACCGTGTCGCCCCCGCCGGCCTGCGAGGGACGGCAGGAGAAGCCGGCGGCCTCGTAGGCCCGACGACCCTGGCCGACCGCTGCGGCGATGACTCCTCCTCGGCTCGGGCGGGTGGTCTTCATGGCCGAGCCTAACCGTCCAGAAAGCGTTGCACCGCCCCGTCCTTGAGGTCAGGGGGGACGTTGCCGTCGGGCGTCCCCAGTACCCGCGCCTCAGGGTCGCCGGCGAACATGAGGGAGAGGAAGGCGCCGAGCAGGGTGGGGCCGCTCATGTCCGAGCGCACGGCCTGGGGGGCCTCCCAGGCGATCAGCGGGAGACGCAGGAAGGCCGTGGGGGTGATGAGCTGGTCCTTCATCGCGCCGATGATCTTCTGCTGTCGCCGGGCGCGCGAGAGATCGTTCTCGTTGGGGCGGCACTCGTTCTTGCGCGTGCGCGCGAGGGCGAGCGTCTCCTCGCCGCTGAGCTCGGTGGGCTTGCCGGCGCGAACCCGCACTGTCACCCCGCCGTTGGCGTTGCCACCGTTGACCCGGCCGATCACGCACCCGCCCCGGTAGGTCAGCCCGCCCATCGCGTCGATGAGCTGGGGGAAGTCGTCGAAGCTCGCAAGGATGACGTGGTCGATCTCCACGCCCGTGTAGGTCTCCACGGTCTGCACCGCCAGGCTGGGCCCACCGATGAGAAAGGCGGCGTTGATCTTCTGGGTGCCGCGCCCGGGTATCTGCACCAGGGTGTCGCGCGCGATCGACAGCCGCGCGTTGGCCCCACCGCCCATGCGCATCAGCATGATCGTGTCGCTATTGGACGGCCCTGTCGTCCTCGAGCCCGGTTCCGCGTTTTCGGCGCTGCGCTGGTCGGAGCCCAGCACGAGCACGTTGGTGGCCTTGAAGGGCGGGAAGGCGCCGGCGCCGAGCGCGTCACCGACCTCGCGGTCGACCGAAAGGGACTCGATCTGTGCGCTGACCAAGAAGATCAGCAGCGAGAGGGCCAGCCAGGCCGCGACGGCGATCACCAGCCACCGGACCGCGCGTCCAACGCCGGTGCGCCACCCGCCGGCCCGACGAGGGCGGCGCGCGCGACCGGGCACCTCGTCGCTGCTCCCGCGGCGGCTGAGCAGGCCCCGGCGGGAGCGGTAGACCTTGTACTCGGGTGGGGGGCTCTGGGACATGGGCGCTGTGGGCGGGCGGTAGCCGGTGGCCGGTGGCCCGTGGCGCACTCTAAGGTGGCCGCCATGACGACCGGCTGCGTTATCGGCGTCGACCTCGGTGGCAGCAAGCTTCTGGCCGGTGCGGTCGACGGGGACGTCATCGTCCGTCACCGCGCTCACCGGACCGTCGGAGGGCTCGAGCAGGCCGCGCTGCTCAGCACCGTCGTGGACGCTGTGCGCGAGGCGATGCTGGCCGCCTCGCCCGACGCGCCGGTCCTCGGCGTGGGCTTTGGCATCCCCTCGCTGGTCGATCGGGCTCGAGGCACCTCGTTGCACTCGGTGCACCTGCCCCTGGAGGACGTGCCCTTCCGCGACCTGATGGCCGAGCGCCTCGACGTGCCGATCTTCGTGGACAACGACGCCACCGCCGCGATGCTGGCCGAGTGGCGCTTCGGGACGGCCCGGGGAGCGGCCGACGCGTTGCTGCTCACTCTGGGCACGGGCATCGGCGGCGGCCTGGTGGTCGGTGGGCGGATCGTGCGCGGCGCGCGCGGGATGGCCGGGGAGCTGGGCCACGTCCCGGTGGAGCGCGACGGGCCCCCCTGCGGTCCCGGCTGTCCCGCGCGGGGGTGCCTGGAGGCGGTGGCCTCGGGCACCGCGCTGGCCCGGGAGGCGCTGTCGGCTGCTCGGCGCGTGCCGCGCAGCGCCCTGGGCCGGGCGCTGGGCCAGGGCCTGGACATCACCGGTGCGCTGTGCGTCGAGCTGGCCCACGACGGCGACGCCGAGGCGCAGGCCGTGGTCGCCGAGGTGGGCCGCCGGCTGGGCGTGGGGATCGCCGGGCTGGCCAACGTCTTCGATCCCGAGGTCGTCGTGGTGGGCGGCGGCGTGATGGCCGCTGGCGAGCTCCTCCTCGGTCCGGCCCGGGAGGTCGTCGCCGCCCGTGCGCTGCCTCCGCTGGGCTCGCTGGTACGCGTGGAGCCGGCGCGCTTCGGCGCGGAGTCGGGCATGGTCGGCGCCGCGGCGCTGGCGCTCGAGGGCCTGGGGCTTCTGCCTGCCGGGGAGCCCGCGGGACTGGGAGGCGATGGGTGAGCTCCACCAGGGCGGGCGCCCGCGGCCGTCTCGTCGTGTGTCCCACGCCCATCGGCAATCTGGAGGACGTGACGCTGCGCGTGCTCGCCTCGCTGCGCGAGGCCCATGTGGTGGCCTGCGAGGACACGCGGCGCACCCGGGTGCTGCTGGACCGCTACGGGGTGAACGCGTCGCTGATCTCCTACCACGAGCACAACGAGCGCGAGCGCACGCCACAGCTGCTGGAGCGCATGCGCGAGGGGACGGTGGTCGCCCTCGTCAGCGACGCGGGGATGCCGCTGGTGAGCGACCCGGGTTTCTTGCTCGTGCGCGCCTGTGCGGTGGCCGGGCTCGGCGTGGAGGTGCTGCCCGGCCCCAGCGCGCCGGTGGCTGCCCTGGTGGCCAGTGCGCTGCCCGCGGAGACGTGGCGGTTTGTGGGCTTCCTGCCCCGGCGGGCGCGCGATCTCCTGGCGGTCCTCGCCGGGACCGAGACGGTGGTGGCCTTCGAGGCGCCCGGGCGGGTGGGCGCGTCGCTGCGCGCGCTGGCCGATGCGGACCCCCAGCGCGAGGTCGCGGTCTGCCGCGAGCTGACCAAGGTCCACGAGGAGGTCGTGCGCGGGACGGCCGGTGAGCTGGCCGCGCAATACGAGGAGCAAGCGCCGCGCGGCGAGGTGGTGCTGGTGGTGGCCGGCGCGGCGGCGGGCAGTGCCGAGGCCGCCTCGCATGCGGCCGCCGTCGACGCGCTGCGCCGCCTCGTCGAGGCCGGCGCCCGGCCCCGCCCCGCCGCGAGGGTGGTCGCCGAGCTGACCGGGGTGCGGGCCAACGTCCTGTACCGGGCGCTGACCGAAGGGCAGTGAGGGACGCCGGGGTGCCCGTCTCGGGCGGGTGCCGAGCTCGTCCGCTCGCAGGGGAGCCGACGATCGTCACATCCTCGTGCAGCGGCGGTGGCGATTCTGCGCAGATCGGCCACTGCGGGCTGGGCGAGCGTAGGTTCGCGACCCGTGTCCTCGCGCCACCTCGTCGTCGCCGTCCTCGCCGCGGTGGCCGCTTCTCTGGAGGCGGCCCCGACGGCCAGCGCCGCGCCGTGGCGTTGGCCGCTCGAGGGCCAGGTCGCGCGCGAGTTCCGCGTCGGCGCGAACCCCTACGCGGCCGGTCAGCACCGCGGCGTGGATCTCGCCGCGCCGCCGGGCCGACCCGTGCGTGCGGCCTGCCCGGGACCGGTGCGCTTCGCCGGGCGGGTGGGCGACAGCGGCCTGGTGGTCAGTGTGCTCTGCGGCGAGCTGATCGCCAGCTACCTGCATCTCAGCGAGACCGTCGTCCGCCGCGGGGAGCGGGTGGGCACCGGACGCCGGCTGGGCACCGTGGGCAGAACGGGAGACCCCCCGCCCGGCCCCGCGCACCTGCACCTCGGCGCACGCGAGGTGGCCACCGGTCGCTACCGCGACCCGCTCGAGCTACTGGGCGGCGACCGCACGCCCCCGGGCGCGCCGGTGCTAGGCGGCCCGCGCCGAGCGCTGCCGCGTCCGGTGCCGCTCAGCCGGGCTCCCGCGCGGGTCCGCGTGCCTGCGCCCGCGCCCGGCCTGGCGCCCGCATCCGGCCTGGCGCCCGCACCCGGCCTCTCCCCGGTCCCCCTCTTTGCCGCGCCGCCCGCCGGCGCTTCGGATGGCCCCGCTCCTGCGCGCTCTCTTCCCCTCGTCGCCTGGCTCGGGCTGGTGCTCTTCGCCGCCGGTGTGCCGCTCGGTGGGCTCGTCCGCCGCAGGCGGCGGGCACGGGGCGGTGGCGGCCGGTGGTCTCAGCTCGCCACCAGCGCCGCGACCTCGCGCGCGCAGCCCCACGACAGGTCGACGCCGGTGCCGCCGTGGCCGTAGTCGTGCACGCAGCGCGATATCACCAGCACCTCGGGCTCACCACTCGCGGACGTCACGGGCCCGCGAGTCTGCCAGACGGCCTGCTCGTCGCGGCACCCGGATAGCCTCCCGGTGACGCATGGCCTTCTACGTCACCACACCGATCTACTACGTCAACGCGGCGCCCCACCTCGGTCACGCGTACACCACGATCGCTGCCGACGTGCTGGCCCGCCACATGCGCCAGCGGGGCGAGGACGTCTTCTTTCTCACCGGCACCGACGAGCACGGCGAGCCGGTCGCGCTGGCCGCCGA
This sequence comes from Solirubrobacteraceae bacterium, assembly GCA_035942615.1. GTDB lineage: Bacteria > Actinomycetota > Thermoleophilia > Solirubrobacterales > Solirubrobacteraceae > Siliceabacter. The sequence continues at coordinate 5,948 of DASZCY010000087.1, forward strand.
GCGCGAGGGCATCACCCCACGCGAACTGGGCGATCGCAACGTGGAGCACTTCAGGGCGCTGCTGCCCCAGCTGGGCGTCACCAACGACTTCTTCATCCGTACCTCCGATCCCGAGCACGAGCGCCGCGTGCAGGAGGTGCTCGGGCGGGTGCACGACCACGGGCACGTCTATAAGGGCACCTATGAGGGCTGGTACTGCCCGCGCTGCGCCGACTTCAAGTCCGACCAGGAGGCGGGGGAGGATCACCGCTGCCCTATCCACCGCATCCCGCTTGACCGCGAGCGCGAGGACAACTGGTTTTTCCGCCTGTCGGCCTTCCAGGAGGACCTCGAGCGCCTGCTGGCCGAGGACAGCGACTTCGTGCTCCCGCGCCACTTCCGCAACGAGGCGCGCGCCTTCGTCGCCCAGGGCCTGCACGACGTCTCCCTGACCCGCGCCCGGCTGAAGTGGGGCATCCCGGTCCCGTGGGACCCCGACCAGGTCTTCTACGTGTGGTTCGACGCGCTGCTCAACTACGTCACCGCGCTGGCCTTCGCGCGCGACGGCGAGGACCTCACCGAGCGCTTCTGGCCGGCCACCTTCCACCTCATCGGAAAGGACATCCTCAAGTTTCACACGGTGTACTGGCCCGCCCTGCTGCTGGCCGCCGGCCTGCCGGTGCCCCGGCACGTCTTCGTTCACGGCTTCCTGCTCATGCGCGACTCGTCCGGGGTGGAGCACAAGATGAGCAAGTCGCTGGGCAACGTCCTTGACCCCTTCGAGGTGCTGGCCACCTACGGCGCTGATCCGCTGCGCTTCTACGTGCTGCGCGAGGTGTCCTTCGGTCAGGACGGCGGGGTGTCCACCGCGGGCTTCGCGGCGCGCTATGAGGGCGAGCTGGCCAACGAGCTGGGCAACCTGGCCAGCCGGGTCACCGCGATGATCACCCGCTACCGCGACGGCGAGGTCCCCCGGGCGGAGCTCGACCCCGAGCTGCGCGAGGAGATCGACCCCATCGCGGCCGAGGTATGCGCGCACCTGGACTCCGCCCAGCTCACCCCGGCGCTGGAGGCTGCTTGGCAGCCCGTGCGCCGGCTGAACCGCTACGTCGAGGAGCGCGCGCCCTGGGTGCTGGCCAAGGACCCCGAGCGGGCCGGTGAGCTCGACCAGACGCTGGCCTCGCTGGCCGAGGGCCTGCGCGTCGTGGCCATCGTGCTCCAGCCCTGGCTGCCCGACACGATGGACCGCCTGCTCGGGGCCCTGGGCGCGCAGGACTGCACGCTGGCCGCCGCCCGCTACGGCGCGGAGGTGCCCGGCCGGGTCGAGCGCCTCGCGCCGCTGTTTCCCAAGGTCGACCTCGACACCGCCGCGGCGTGATCGACAGCCACACCCACCTCGACAGCTGCTCCCCGGACCAACGCGAGCTGGTGGCCGCCGCCGAGGCCGCGGGCGTGCACCGGATGCTCACGGTGGGCACCGACGGTGCGTCCTGCCGCGCGGCGCTTCGGGCCACCGAGGCCTTTTCGCAGGTCCGCGCCGCCCTCGGGCGCCACCCCAACGAGGCCACCGGCTTCGAGGAGGAGGACCTGGCCGAGCTGCGCGCGTTGGTGGCCCACTCCGGCTGCGTCGCGATCGGGGAGACCGGCCTGGACTTCTACCGCGACTGGTCCTCGGCCGACGACCAGCACCGCGCGTTTGCGGCGCACATCGCGCTGGCCCGCGAGACCGGCAAGCCGCTGGTCATCCACACCCGCGCAGCCGACGACGAGACCATTGCCACGCTGGCCGACCACGCCGGCGGGATCACCGTGATCCTGCATTGCTTCTCTATGGCCGACCGGCTCGAGGAGTGCCTCGACCACGGCTGGTGGATCTCCTTTGCCGGCAACGTCACCTACCCCAGCGCCAGCGACCTGGCCGCGGCGGCCCGGCGCGTTCCCGCCGAGCGCCTCCTGGTGGAGACCGACGCGCCTTATCTCAGTGCCCAGCCCGTACGTCGGGAGCGCAACCAGCCCGCCTACGTCGTGCACACCGCGCGCTTCCTGGCCGAGCGGCGCGGGGTGGCCTACCAGGAGCTGGAGGCGACCGTCGAGCGCAACGCCGCCGGCCTGTTCGGGTGGTGAGCGCGCCGGTCGAGCTCCCCGCCCAGCCCTCGCTGCGGCGCATGGCCCGGTTCGGCGTGCGGCCCAGGCGCGACCTGGGCCAGAACTTCCTCGTCGACTCCAACATCCTCGGGGTGATCGAGCGCGCGGCGGTGCTCGCGCCCGGCGATGTCGTCCTGGAGATCGGCGGTGGGCTCGGGGTGCTCTCCGAGTACCTCGCGGCCCGGGTGGGCCACGTGCACGTGGTGGAGCTCGACCGCGCGCTGGAGGCGCCGCTGCGCGACGCGCTCGATCCCTTCGCCGAGCGGGCCACGCTGCACCTGGCCGACGCGATGGCGCTTGACCTGGCCGCGCTCGCGCCGGCTCCCACCAAGGTCGTCGCCAACCTGCCCTACGGGATCGCCGCGGGGGCGCTGCTACGCACCGTGGAGGGGCTGGCGGGCGTCGAGCGCTGGGTCGCCATGGTGCAGCGCGAGGTGGGCGAGCGCTTCGCCGCCGCGCCCGGCACGCCCGCCTACGGCGTGCCCTCCGTCCTGGCCCAGCTGAGCTGCACCGTCCGTGTGCTGCGTCCCATCGCGCGCACCGTCTTCCATCCCGTCCCCAACGTCGACTCGGTGCTGCTGGGGATGGAGCGGATGCGCGCGGGGGCCGATCCGCCCCTGGCCCGCCTCGTGCGACAGGCCTTCGCTCACCGCCGCAAGGCGCTGGCGCGCTCACTCGCCCTGGCGCCGGGGGCGCCCCGCGACATGCGCGAGCGCGCGCGGGGCGCCCTGGAAGCGATCGGCCTCCCGCATGACGTGCGCGCCGAGCGTCTGTCTCCCGAGAGCTTCCGCGCCTTGGCCCAGGCGCTGTGACCGCCCTCGTCGCCCTCTCGCCGGCCAAGGTGAATCTGTGCCTGTTCGTCGGGCCCGTACGCGCCGACGGACGCCACGAGCTCGTGACCGTCTTCGACACCGTCGACCTGGCCGACGAGGTGCGCCTGGAGCCCGCCGCGGGCTCGCACGACGAGGTCGTCTGCCCGGGCGTGGAGGGCCCCAACCTGGCCAGCGCCGCGCTGGAGGCGTTGCGTGCGCGCAGCGGCTGGGACGGCGCCCCGGTGCGCCTGAGCATCACCAAGCGCATCCCGATCGCCGGGGGCATGGCCGGAGGGTCGGCCAACGCCGCGGCGACGCTGCGCCTGGCCGCGGCGGCCGCCGCGATCGACGATCTCGCCTTGCTCGAGGAGGTCGCCGGCGTGCTGGGCGGAGATGTCCCCGCCCAGGTGCGCGGCGGTCGCATCCTGGCCACCGGCGCCGGCGAGCTCCTCCACCCGCTTCCGGGCCCGGGCGAACCCTACGGCGTGGTGGTCGCGCCCGTCGACGCGCAGCTGCGCGCGGGCGCCGTCTACGCGGAGGCCGACCGTCTGGGCGTGGTCCGCGATGCCGAGGGACTGGCGGCCGCGCGGCAGGCCGTCGAGGAGGCGGTGGGAATAGCGGCCCGCGGTCCGGGTCTGCTCACCTCCGGCCTCGTGGCCAACGACCTCGAGGTCCCAGCGCGCGTGCTGTGCCCGGCCATCGACGGTGCCCTCGAACGGGTGCGCGCGGCCGGGGCCGATCATGCCCTGGTGGCGGGCTCGGGTCCCACCGTCCTCGGTTTGTTCCTGGGCCTCGACGGAGTGCAGCGCGCCCACGCGGCCGCCGCCTCGGTGCCGGGAGCTGTCGCCGCCGCGCCGCTGGACGCCGGTGCGGGAGCGCCCCGTCCCGCCGACACGTGAGCGCTCAGGGCAGGCCGCGGAGGGCCCTGATCGCGGTTGCCGTGCTGGGGGCCGCCGTCTTCCTCGTCCTGCTCGTGGTCCTCGCCGGTCGGCCCTACGCACCGCTCGACCTGGCCGTGCAGGCCGGTGTCGACGAGCTGCGCGCCCCCATCCCGGTGACGGTGGCGCAGGTGGCCACCCAGGCCGGGGCCTCTTGGGTCACCGGGGCGGTCGCGCTCGTCGCCGTCGTGGTGCTGGTGCGCCGGGGAAGGACCACGACGGCCGGGGTGATCGCGGTCGGAGCGATCATCACCTTCGTCGCGGTGCAGTTGGCCAAGCTCACGCTGGACCGCGAGCGGCCGTCGCTCGCCGACATCCTGGTCGTGGCCGACCTCGGGTCCTATCCCTCCGGGCACGCCGCCTACGTGACCGTCTGGGTGGTGATCGCCGTCACGCTGGGGCGCGGACGGTCCGCCGTGGTGATCGCGGCGGTCGCCCTGGCGATCCTCGTCGGCCTCTCCCGCCTGTATCTGCGCGCGCATTGGTTGTCGGACGTCCTGGGCGGCTGGGGCCTGGGCGCCGCTATCTTCGCCCTCTGCGCCCTCGCGGGTGCTGGCGTCCTGCGCATGCGCGAGGATGCGGCGTCCGCAACCCATCGCCTATGAGCAACGAGGTCATCTCCGTCGTCGTCGCCGTCGTGTGCGGTCTTCTCGTCGTCGGCGCCTTCGTCTGGCTCATCGTGCTGCCCGCGTGGAACAGCTACTGGACGGTGCGAGACCGCATCGCGGCCAGCTTCCTCACGCTCTACGTGCTGCTCGCCCTGCTCACGGTGGGGGCGGCGGGAGGCGCGGCGGTGATCTACTTCTGGGACACGATCGCGGGCTGATCGCGGACGCCCTCGCCGCGTCTGGCCGGCATCCCGGGCGAGGTCCGCGCCGAGCACTTTCCCTCGACGGAATGCCGCCCAGGCATCGACGATGACGCTCGCGCTCAGCCCGCGATCGCGGTGGCTCCCAGAGGCGCTCGCCGTCACGAGGGGCGTCACCGCGCCCGCCGTCGGTAGCCTTCGCGCCATGTCCACCCCGGCCGAGGGCACGGCCGGCCCCGACCTCTCCGCGCTCGACGCCGTCACGGAGGCGGTGGCGTCGGGGGCCGGGTTGCCCGACGTGGTGCGCGCCGCGGCGCGTGCGCTCGACGCGACGCTGGTGCTCAGTGATCGTGCCGGCGCGGTGCTGGCGGTGGCCGCCCGATCTCCCGCCGACGAGCGGGCCGTGGTGGCCGGGGGCGAGGGGGTGGAGGAGCTCGAGCTGCGTCTGGGCGACGACCTCGTCGGCCGGTTGCACATGCGGGCGCGATCGCCGGCGCCGGCTGGCGTGGTGCGCCTGGTGGCCACGCTCGTGGCCGGTGAGCTCGAGCGCCTGCGCGCGCCGGCACGGGCCTCCCAGGAGGCGGCCGCGGAGTTCCTGCGCGCGCTGCTGAACCGCGAGATGCCCGGGCGCGACGCGGTGCTCGCCCGCGCGGGCGAGCTGGGTATCGCCCTCGAGGAGGGTGGGAGCGTCGTGGTCGCCCGCGCGCACGCCCATGCGC
>DASZCY010000088.1:0-10237 GCA_035942615.1 Solirubrobacteraceae bacterium
CCCAGGAACACCCGCCCGGGGAACATGTCCTCCAGCGACATGAAGGCCTGGGCGATCACGCCCGGGGGGTAGTGATGGAGCACCGGGGTGACCGCGGTGCCGATCGGCTTGGTCGTCACCTGGCCCAGCGCGCCCAGCACCACCCACGCGTTGGCGGCCTCGCCCTCCGGCCACCACGGCGCGAAGTGGTCCGAGGCCCCCAGCCCGTCGAAGCCGGCGCGCTCGGCGGCCTTGCCCTGCTCGAGTATCTGAGAGGGTGGGAACTCCTCGGTGGATCCGGCGAACCAGTAGTCGGGCATGTTCGGACTCCTTTGGAGGCTTTCGGCCGGGTTACCCGGGTGGGCGCCCGCGACCACCACGCTCTTGTGAAGCCCGCGCGACGGCCGGTGCGCGTGGGAGACTGTGCGCATCCGCCGCCGCCGAGCACGCCGCCGCGCCGAGAGCCGTCGCGAGGTCGCCGGCCTAGCCCCCGTCTTCGGTGCCGTGGTCGCGGTGGCAGCGATCGCTGCCCTGGCCCTGAGCGGTGGCCGAGGGGAGTACGCCGCGACGTCCCCGGGCGCGACCAAGGTCGCCGCCTACGGCGACGTGGTGGTGTGGAGCGAGCGCTCCCCCGAGGGCGCCTTTCGCCTGGTGGCCGACCGCGGCCCGGACGGCGAGCCCGCCCCCTTGCCGGTGGGCCAGCGCGGGGCGCCCTTCGACGTCGACGTGGGGCCGGGTCCCGACGGGCGACCCGTGGCGGTCTACTCGCGCTGCGCGCGCGAGCCGCGGCCCCTGCCCGCCACCTGGCCGGCGGTCGCCCCCGCGACGGGGCGCGGCTGCGATCTGTTTGCCTACAGCTTCGCCACGCGGGCCGAGCGCCCGGTGCAAGGCGCCAACCTGCCCGACACCTCGGAGTTCCTACCCTCGATCTGGCGCGGGCGCATCGCCTTCGCGCGGGTCTTCGAGCAACGCCCGGGCCTGGCGGGGACCGCGCCCCAGCTCTACGTGCGTGAGCTGGACCCCGGAGGACGCACGCGGCGCCAGGCGGGCGGGCCGCGCGGGCGCAGCGGGCTGCCCGGCCCCACGTCGCTGGACCTCTACAAAGATCGCCTGGCCTTCGGCTGGGTGTGGGGGGAGGGCGCCCAGGGCCGCTCGGAGGTGCGCCTGACCACCCTGGGCTCCTCGCAGGCCGGGCTGATCGCCGAGGAGAGCTGGTCGAGCACCATCGCCCGCCTGCTCAGCCCCCAGGTCGCCGAGGGCAGCATCTGGTTTGCCTCCGAGCGCACGGAGCCGCGCGACGGCAAGACCGTCTCGCTGGGCGGGCGCATGCACCGCTACCGCCTCGAGGATCGCCAGCTGTCGGTCGCCCCCGCGCCGGACTGGCTCGTCTCGGCCGCGCGCACGGAGGGGGAGACGGTCTTTGCCCGCGCCCCGGAGCGCGACGCCGCCTGCGATCCGCGCTGCGACATGGTCCGCGCCGGTGACCTGGCCTTCGAGCCGGTGGGCGGGCAGCTACCCGGCGGTGGGCGCACCATCCTGCCCGGCAAGCGCGTGGTGGCCTTCTTCGGCGCGCCCGGTGCCGAGGAACTGGGGGCGCTGGGCATCGGCTCGCCGGCCCAGGCCGGTCGGCGGCTGCTCGAGCAGGCCCGTGCCTACGAGGGAGAGGGGCGGACCGAGGTGCTGCCTGCCATGGAGCTGATCGCCAGCCTCGTGCTCGGCTCGCCTGGCGAGGACGGCCTGTATCGCAAGCGCCTGGCCGACCGCGACATCGCCCGCTATCTCAAGGCGGCGCGCGAGATCGGGGCCATCCTGATGCTCGACATCCAACCCGGGCGCGCCAACGTCCTCGACGAGGTGCGCTCCTACGAGCGCTGGCTGCGCGAGCCCGACGTGAGCCTCGCGCTCGACCCGGAGTGGAGGATGGGCCCGGGGGAGGTGCCGGGGCAGACGATCGGCTCGATGACCGCCCGTGAGATCAACGCGGTGTCGGCCTACCTGTCCGACGTGGTGCGCCGGGGCAACCTGCCCCAGAAGTTGCTGCTGGTGCACCGCTTCACCGATGACATGATCGTCGGGGAGGAGGATCTGCGCCCGCGCGAGGGCCTCGCCACGGTGGAGAGCGTCGACGGCTTTGGGCTTCCCGCGGCCAAGGTCGAGAAGTTCAACGCCTTCACCGCGCAGGAAGAGGGCCTCGAGGAGGGCTTCAAGCTCTTCTACGGGGAGGACACGAACCTCATGTCGCCCGAGGACGTGCTCGCGCTGCGCCCCCGGGTCGACGTGGTGATGTACGAGTGAGCCGAGGGGACGCGGACGGGCGCCAGGGGCTCTGTCCTCAGCGCGCCTCGAGTTCCAGCGCGCAGCTGTTGATGCAGTAACGCTGGCCGGTGGGCCGCGGGCCGTCCTCGAACACGTGGCCCAGGTGACCCTTGCAGCGCCGGCAGACGACCTCGGTACGCACCATGCCCAGCTTGCGGTCGCGGCGCAACTCGACGGCCTCGGCCACCTTGGGCTCGTAGAAGCTCGGCCAGCCCGTGCCCGATTCGAACTTGGTCTCGGAGTCGAACAGCTCCGCGCCGCAGCCCGCGCAGCGGTAGACCCCGGCGTCCTTGGTGAAGGCATACTCGCCCGTGAACGGAGCCTCCGTCGCGCCCTCGCGCAACACGGCATACCTGTCGGGCGACAGCTCCTCGCGCCACTGCGCGTCGCTCTTGCTCACCTCGTCTGTGGTGTCCATGCCCTCAGCCTATTGGGGCAGGCCCCGCCCGTCTGCTCAGATACAACCTGAGGCTGGCCGTACCGACCAGCGGCTCGACTATGGTCCCGCGTTCGTGTCGCGCGCCCGCTTCGTCCCGCCCGCGCTGGTCGTCGTCGCCCTGTTCGCCTCCGCGCCCGCGGGGGCCTGGGCGCAGATGCCCGAGGGCCCGCTGCCCGGTCTGGGCGAGGAGCCGCCGCGGGTCGAGCCCGCCGAACCGCCGGACGGCGGGACCCCGTCCGAGGTCCCCGGCGACGGGGGATCTGCGAACGGGCAGGCGAACTCCTCGGCGCCCACCGAGCCCGACCAGGAGGGCGCCCCCACGCCGGAGGGCCAGCTGCCCAACACCGGATCGGAGCCGGCGCTGCTCGCCCTGTGCGGGGCGTCGCTGCTGCTGGCGGGAACCGGGTTGCGCCTGCGCACGTCCGATGTGCCCGGCTGCTGAGGGCACCCACCGCACCACCTCCGCGGCACAGACCGAAGCCCTGGGCGCACGCCTGGCGGCGGACCTGCACGCCGGCGACGTGGTGCTGGTGGGCGGCGACCTGGGCACGGGCAAGACCACCTTCGTGCGCGGTGCCGCGCGTGCGCTGGGGGTGAGCGACCCCGTCACCAGCCCGACCTTCACTCTGGCCCAGCGCTACGCGGGCCGGGTGGCGGTGGCCCACCTTGACCTCTTCCGCCTCGAGAGCCTGGACGAGGAGGACCTGGGCAGCGTCGAGGACGAGCTCAGCCCCGACGCGGTGGCCTTCGTGGAGTGGCCCGCGGTCGGCCGTCCCGCCTTCACGGGCCGCGTGCGCGCCCGGGTGCACCTCCGCCATGCGGGGGGTGACGCGCGTGAGGTGACGATCGCGGGGGGTGAGGACCGCTGAGCGGCGCAATCTTAGGCTTGGACTGCGCGACGCCCGCCACCGCGGTCGCGCTCCTGCCCGCCGGAGGCGACCCGCCGCTGCGTGCCCGCCACGAGCCGGCCTCCGGGGAGCGACCGGGCCACGCGAGCCGGCTGCTCCCCCTCTGCACCGAGCTGCTCGCGCGCGCCGGGCTGGCCTTCGCTGACCTCGAGCGCATCGCCGTGGGCACCGGACCGGGCACGTTCACCGGCCTGCGCATCGCCGTGGCCACCGCCCGCGCCCTGGCCTACGCCTCGCGCACGCCGCTGGCCGGCGTACCCACCCTCGACGCGCTGGCTGAGCCCGCGCGGGAGCCCGCGGTGCTCGCCGTCCTGGACGCACGTCGTGGAGAGGCCTTCGCCGCGGGGTATCTCAACGGAGTGCAGACCGTGCCCGCCACCGCCCTCAGCCCCGAGGCGCTCGTGCGTCTGGCCGCCCGCGAGCCGTGGCTGGCCGTGGGCGAGGGCGCCCTGCGCTTCCGCGCCCAGCTGGAGGAGGCCGGCGCCCGCGTGCCCCCCGACGACGCCCCATACCACCACGTCGACGCCGCGGCGATCTGCCGCCTGGGGCGCACCGCCGTGGCCGGCCCGCCCGAGACGGTGGTGCCCCACTACCTGCGCCTGCCCGACGCCGAGCTGCGCCGGCGGGGCCGCGCATGACCCCGTCGCTGCAGCTGCGCCGCCTGTCCTACGGCGATCTGCCCCAGGTCATCGCCATCGAGCGCCGCGCCTTTCCCACCCCCTGGTCGCTTGCCATGTTCGTCCTCGAGCTGTCCAAGCCGGGCGGCATCTGCCTGGCCGCCCTGCGCGAGGAGGTACTCGTGGGCTACCTGGTCTGCTCGCGCTACGACGCCGTGTGGCACCTCATGAACGTCTCGGTGGATCCCGACCAGCGGCGCATGGGCATCGCGACCGCGCTGCTGGACGAGCTGCTCAAGCGCATCGACGACCCGCGCGCCCGCGTGACGCTAGAGGTTCGACGCTCCAACCGGGCCGCGATCGCCCTCTACGAGCGCTACGGCTTCCGCCATGCGGGGATTCGCAGGCGCTACTACCACGACAACGGGGAGGACGCCGACATCATGTGGCGCACCCCGGCCACCCTGGCGGGGCGCATGGACGACGTGCCCAACGCCTCGCCCGCGTGATCCTCGCCCTGGAGACCAGCTGCGACGACACCTGCGTCGCCGTCGTGACCCAGGCCGGGGAGCTGCGCGCCAACGTCATCTCCTCCCAGGGGATCCACGACCGCTACGGCGGCGTGGTGCCCGAGGTGGCCTCCCGCCACCACCTCGAGCTGCTGGACCCCGCGGTGGACGACGCGCTCACGCGCGCGGGGATAAGCCTCGACGACGTCACGCTGGTGGCCGCCACCCGCGGCCCGGGGCTGGTGGGGGCGCTGCTGGTGGGTCTCAGCCACGCCAAGGCGCTGGCGGCCGCGCGCGAGCTGCCCTTCGCGCCGGTCGACCACCTGCACGGCCATGTCGCGGCCAACCTCCTGGAGCCCGGTGGCCTGGAGGCGCCCTTTCTGTGCCTGATCGCCAGTGGCGGGCACACCCTGCTCTCGCGCGTGGACGACCCGCGCTCCTACACCGTGCTGGGAGCCACGCTCGACGACGCGGCGGGCGAGGCCTTTGACAAGGGCGCCCGCCTGCTCGGTCTTCCCTACCCGGGCGGTCCGGCGCTCGAGCGCCTGGCCCGGGAGGGGGATCCCGGCGCCTTTGCCTTTCCCACCGCCCGCGGGGTGGAGGGCCTGAACTTCTCCTTCGCGGGGCTGAAGACCTCGCTGCTGTACCGCGTGCGCGACCTCGCGGGCGAAGGAGGCCCATCCCCGGTGGACCGGGAGGCGATCGCGTCCTCCCTGGGACGCGAGGTCGCCGCCGACCTGGCCGCCTCCTACCAACACGCCATTGTGGAGTCGCTGGCCCACCGCTGCGAGCGCGCCCTCCAGCAGACCGGCCTGCGCCGGCTGGCGCTGGGCGGCGGCGTGGCCGCCAACGGTCCGCTGCGTCGGCGCATCGGCGCGCTCGACGCCGAGGTCACGGTGCCCCCGCCCGAGCTGTGCACCGACAACGCGGCGATGATCGCCGCCGCCGCGCGCTTCACCGAGCCGCTGTCCTTCCCGGCCTATCTGGGCCTCGACGCCTACGCCAGCGGAGGCAGGCTCCAGGGCACCCCGGCGTGAGCCGCCTGGTCCTGTACGGCCGCCCGGGCTGCCACCTGTGCGACGACGCGCGGACCGTCCTCGAGCGCGTCGGCGCGCCCTTCGAGGAGGTCGACATCACGGGCGACGACGCCCTCCACCGGCGCTACCTGGAGCGCATCCCGGTCGTCACGCTGGACGGCGAGGAGCTCTACGACTTCTTTGTCGACGAGTCCGACCTGCGCCGACGCCTCGACTAGCATCGCCAGACGCCGCCATGGCCCTCCCCGAGGACGTCACCGAAGCCCCCGACGGGGCCGAACGCCTGTCGCTCGGCGTGGCCGCCCGGCTGTCGCGCTACCTGCAGGTGCTGCGCCAGGCCCAGAAGGAGGGCAGGGTCACGATCTCCTCTCAGGAGCTGGCCACCTGGACGCACGTGAACCCCACCCAGATCCGCCGCGACCTGTCGGGCTTTGGCAAGTTCGGCAAGCGCGGCGTGGGCTACGAGGTCGACGCGCTGGTCTCACAGGTGGGCAGGATCCTGGGCACCACCCAGCAGCACAACATCGCGCTGTTCGGGGCCGGCCACCTGGGGAAGGCCATCGCCTCCAGTGACATCTTCGCCGACCACGGCTTCCGGGTGGTGGCCATCTTCGACAACGACCCGGGCAAGGTGGGCTCCCGGGTGGGCGATCACGCCGTGCGCCACACGGAGGAGCTGCGCGAGGTCGTGGAGCAGGAAAACGTCGTGGTCGGTGTGCTCGCCGTGCCCAGCGCCGCCGCCCAGCCCCTGGCCGAGGCCCTCGTGGAGGCCGGTGTGCGCATCATCTTCAACTACTCCGACGCGCTGCTCGCGGTGCCTGCGCAGGTCACGGTGCACACCTCAAGCCCCGCCGTCGACCTCCTGTACGCGCTGTACTTCTACCTGACATGAGAGCCCAGCCCGATCACGGGTGGGGGGATGTCAACCGACCCGACGAGGAGGGCCGGGCGCAGGCCGGCGAGAGCTCGCTCTCCCTGGCCGACGCCGAGGACATCTTCGCCGAGGCGGCGGACCTCACCGTGGGCATCGAGGAGGAGCTGGCCATCCTCGACCCGGTCACCCTGGACCTCGTCCCGCGCTTCGAGGAGCTCACGGCGGCCGCCCGAAACGAGGACCCCGTCCTGCTCGGGTCGATCTCGGGGGAGCTGATCGCCTCAGAGATCGAGATCCGCTCGGGTCGGGCCGCGGACCTGCACGACGCCCTGGCCTCCCAGCGCGACGCACGTCGGCGCCTGTTCGTTCTGGCCGAGGCCCACGGCGCGGCGCTGGGCGCCACCGGCACCCACCCCTTCGCCGACTATCGCCAGCAGCGCAACATCGACACCCAACACTACCGCCGGGTGGTCGAAGACCTGCAGTACGTGGCACGGCGCAACAACACCTTCTCGCTGCACGTGCACGTCGGCGTGCGCGACCTCGACCGTGCCGTGCGCGTCTCGGACCGCCTGCGCCCGTTGCTGCCGCTGCTGCTGGCCGTGAGCGCCAGCTCACCCTTCCTCGACGGCGTGGACGCCGGCCTGCACTCCGCGCGCACGCAGTCGTTCACCAAGCAGTTCCCGCGCTGCGGGGTACCCGACGCCTACGGCTCCTGGGAGGCCTACCGCGCGTACCTCGAGGTGCTCGTCGGCGCGGGCTCCATCGTGGAGGGGACCCAGGTGTGGTGGTCGGTGCGCCCCCACCTGGCCTTCGGCACGGTGGAGGTGCGCATCTGCGACGCCCAGCCCACCGCTTCGGAGTCCGACGACCTCGCGGGGCTGATCGTGGCCTGCGTGGCCCAGGCGGCCCGCGACGTCGACGAGGGCGTGCCCTGGAGCGATCCTCCAGGACGGCTGGTGGAGGAGAACCTCTGGCGCGCCATCCGCTACGGGCTGGACGGCCACATGCTGGAGATCGGCGCCCCGAGCGACGCGGGCGCCGACGGGGGGCGCTATCCCGCCGCGGCCATCGTGGAGCGCCTGGCGGCATGGACGGCGCCCGCCCGGGCGGAGCTGGACTGGAGCCCCGACCTCCCCGTGCGCAACTCCGCCCAGCGCCAGCGGGAGCTCATCACCGACGGCCTGGACCCACGCGCGGTCTACGCTTCCACGGTGCGCGAGACCGTGCAGACCTACCCCCACCCCCAGGAGGTGAACGCCGCGTGAACCCGCAGGAACACCAGCCCAGCGAGGAGGAGCTCCAGGCCGCCTACGAGGCGGAGATGAAGCGCATCCACGTCGAGGACGTGCTCGTCCAGACCGTCGTCTCGCTGCTCAACCTGGGTGGGCGCAAGGCCGGCCTGGTGCCGGACACCGAATCCGAGCGCGATCCCCAGCAGCTCGGCCAGGCCATCGAAGGAGTGCGCGCGCTGCTGCCCTTGGTCGAGGACGCCCTGGGTGACAACGCCGGGCAGCTGCGAGAGGCGCTCTCCCAGCTGCAGATGGCCTACGCGCGTCTGGGCGGGCCCGCGCCCGACGCGCCCGTCCAGCGTCCCCAGCGCGAGGAGCAGTCGCCCGCGCCCCAGCAGGGCGGCGGCCCGGGGCAGTCCAGCGGGCGCCTCTGGGTGCCCGGCCAGTAGGCACAGGCCATCTCCCGCCGCACGGCCTCCGCCGGGCGGGGGGATACACTCGCCCTCCGCGCGCTTCCCAGCAGCGGGCAGCGGGGCGACGCGTGCTGTCGCCTGCGCGCGGCACCGTCCCCGCTTGACCCAGACTCTCCCGGAGGCTTCCCCCCTTGACTGAGTTCCTGACCGACAACGGAGCATGGCTCGCGGGCGTGTGTGCGCTGTTCGCGGTGGCCTACGGCGTGTTGACCACGCGCTCGCTCCTGGCCCTCTCGCCGGGCAGCGCCGAGATGCAGCGCATCTCCGGGGCGGTGCAGGAGGGCGCCCGCGCCTATTTGAACCGCCAGTATCAGATCATCGCCCTGGTCGGCGTGGTCCTGGCCGTGGTCATCCTCTTCATCCAGAACGTCGAGGTGGCGGTGGGCTTCGTGATCGGCGGCGTCCTCTCGGGCGCGGCCGGCTTCATCGGCATGAACGTGTCGGTGCGCTCCAACGCCCGCGTGGCCGAGGCCGCGCGCGGGGGCATCTCGCCCGCGCTCAACGTGGCGTTCCGCGGCGGCGCGATCACCGGCCTGCTCGTCGTCGGCCTCGCGTTGTTGGGGGTGGCCGGCTACTACTTCGTGCTGACCACGGTGGCGGGCGCCAGCGACGAGGAGGCGGTCGACGCCCTCATCGGCCTGGGCTTCGGGGGCTCGCTCATCTCGGTCTTCGCGCGTCTGGGCGGTGGCATCTTCACCAAGGCCGCCGACGTGGGCGCCGACCTGGTCGGCAAGGTGGAGGCCGGCATCCCCGAGGACGACCCGCGCAACCCGGCGGTCATCGCCGACAACGTGGGCGACAACGTCGGCGACTGCGCCGGCATGGCCGCCGACCTCTTCGAGACCTACGCGGTCACCGTGGTGGCCGTCATGTTCCTCGGCGTCCTGACCTTCTCGGAGTCCACCACGGTCGCGGTCTACCCGCTCGTGCTGGGCGGCGTGGCCATCATCGCCTCGATCATCGGCACCTTCGCGGTGCGCAGCCGCGCGGGCAACGTCGAGCGCGCGCTGTACCAGGGCCTGGCGGTCTCGGGCGCGCTGGCCATCGCCGGCTTCCTGCCCGTCACCCTCCTCATGGCCGACGGCTTCACGCTGGCCGTGGGCGCGGGGGGCGCGGGTCCGTCGGCCACCGAGCTGTTCTTCTGCGCGGTGGTCGGCGTGGTGGTCACGGCGCTGCTGTTCCTGATCACCGACTACTACACCTCCACGCGCTTCTCGCCCGTGAAGAGCACCGCCGCCGCGTCGCAGACGGGCCACGCGACCAACATCATCCAGGGCCTCGCGCAGGGTCTGCAGGCCACCGCGCTGCCCGCCCTCGTCCTGGTGTTGGGCATCCTCGTCGCCTGGCAGATTGCCGGCGGCGGCACGGTGGGCATCTACGGCATCGGCATCGCCGTCGTCGGTCAGCTCTCGCTCACCGGCCTGATCGTGGCCCTGGACGCCTTCGGGCCGATCACCGACAACGCCGGGGGCATCGCCGAGATGGCCGAGCTGCCCGAGGACGTGCGCAACGTCACCGATCCGCTCGACGCGGTGGGCAACACCACCAAGGCAGTCACCAAGGGCTATGCGATCGGCTCCGCCGTGCTGGCCGCCGTGGTGCTCTTCGCCGCCTTTGCTGGCGAGCTGGCGCGGGACGGCGTCGATGTGACCTTCGCCATCAACGACCCCGCGGTGCTCATGGGGCTCATCCTCGGCGGCCTCATGGTCTGCCTGTTCAGTGCCCTGTACATGTCGGCCGTCGGCCGGGCCGCCGGCGGCGTGGTGGAGGAGGTCCGCCGCCAGTTCCGCGAGAATCCGGGGATCATGGAGGGCACCGACACGCCCGACTACGCCACCACGGTGGACATCGTC
>DASZCY010000089.1:0-2106 GCA_035942615.1 Solirubrobacteraceae bacterium
GCCAGCTCCGCGCCGATCTGCTTGTAGACCTTGCCCTCGGCCAGGCGCTTGAGCACCTCGTGCTCGCGGGTGGACAGCGGGCAGGGCTCCGTCGCCCGCGCGCGGGCCACCGTGGGATAGGGCAGGTCGTACATCACCGCGCGCAGGTCGTCGGGGGTCAGGCCGATCCGCCGCGCGCTGGCCAGCATCGCCGCCGGTGAGATCACGCCCCCCAGTGCGTAGTGGCCAAGCATGTCGGCCAGGCGCACAATGGTGGCCTCCTCGTTGCCGTCTTCGGCGTGGTGGCGCTCGATGACCGAGGCTACGGCGTCGGGCAACCCCCAGCGGCGAGCGAGCACCCCGCCCACCAGGGCGTGATCGATTCCAAGCTCACGGCGCTCGGCCTGCAGGCGCTCCTCGGGGGTGCGCGCAGCGGCGTGCACCTGGGCCGGATACTCCGGGTAGGCGTGAGCCAGCACGAGCTTGCCCACATCGTGCAGCAGGGCGGTGACCATGAGACGGTCGCGCAGCTCGATGCCCGCCTGCTCGGCCAGACGGTCCGCCGCGCGTTGGGTGGACACCCCGTGCAGGCGGAAGCGCTCGGGAGCCGCGGCCCAGGTGGAGGAGCGCTCGAAGAAGTCGAAGGTCTGCGTCCGCGTGGCCAGGGCGGCGACCTTGGCCGGCGAGAGCACGTCGACCGCGGCCACCACGCTGTCCACCCGCCGGCGGGTGCGGCCCTCGGTCTGGTTGGCCAGGCGCAACACCGCGATGGTCAGCGCCAGGTCGGATTCGACTGCTCCCACCACGTCGCCGGTGGTGAACTGCTCCTGGCGCATGACGCGCAGCAGGCGGTCGCGCGACGCGGCCAGGGCGGGAAATCCTTCGAGCGCTTCGAAGGCGGCGGTCAGGCGGCGTCCATGGCCCTCGTTGTGGTGGCGTCCGACGGCGTCCGAACCGCGGTGGGTGGAGGGAGCGGGCATCAGCATCACCCCCCGTATCGGCACGCCTGGACGGATGGTTGAGCGCGAATTCTCGGCGCCGTCAGGTGGGCGCGGCGGCCAGCGCGGCGTCGATGCGCGTCAGCGCCTCCTCACGCCCCAGGATCGCCAGCGACTCGAAGATGCCCGGGGACACCGTGGTTCCAACGATGGCGACGCGCAGGGGCTGGAAGACCTGCTTGGGATTGGCCGCGCGGGCCTCGACCACCCCACGCACCGCCGCCTCGATGGCCTCCACCGAGAAGGTCTCCAGCCCCGCCAGTGCCTCGCGCGCGGCCGCCAGCGCTTCGCGCCCCTCCTCGGCCAGCCAGCGCTCGCGCGCGGTGGGATCGTCGACGGGGCCGTCGACCAGGGATCCGGCCAGCGGCCAGAAGTCGGCCAGCGTCTGGATCTTCTCCTGGGCGATGGCCACCGAGGGCCCGAGGCCGTGGCGGCCGGTGTGGGCCTCCAGGCGGCGGGTCAGGTCCTCCAGGTCAAGCTCGCGCAGCTAGCGGCCGTTCATCCAGCGCAGCTTGCCGACCTGGAATTGCGCCGGGTTGCGCGACACGCGCTCGATAGTGAAGCGGCGCACGAGCTCCTGCGTGGAGACGATGGTCTGGTCGTCGGTGTCGCCCCAGCCCAGCAGCGAGAGGTAGTTGCGCACCGCCTCAGGGAGGAAGCCCTGCTCGCGCAGCTCCTGTACCGCGGCGGCCCCGTGGCGCTTGGAGAGCTTCTTGCCGTCGGGCCCGTGCAGGAGCGGCAGGTGGGCGTAGGCCGGCTGGTCGGCGCCCACGGCCTTGAGCACGAGGAGCTGCTTGGGCGTGTTGGAGAGATGGTCCTCCCCGCGCACCACGTGGGTGATCGCCGCGTCGAGGTCGTCGACGGCAACGGCGAAGTTGTAGAGGACACTGCCGTCGGCGCGGGCGATCACGGGGTCGTCGAGGTGCTCGTGGACGAAGGTGGTGTCGCCGCGGATGAGGTCGTGAACCACCGTGGAGCCCTCGGGCACCCGCAGACGGACCGCCCCTTCGTCCTCGGGCGTCCCTCGGAAGCCCCGGTCGGCGCCGTGGCGCTCCTTGTAGGCCTTGACGTCCTGCGCCGTGGCGGTGGAGCGGTAGGTGTGCCCGCCCTCCTCGAGGGTCCGCAGGAC
>DASZCY010000090.1:0-18319 GCA_035942615.1 Solirubrobacteraceae bacterium
GTGGGGGGAGGCCAACCGCCGCTACGCCGCGCTGAAGTTCTTCCTCTACACCTTGGTGGGCTCGCTGCCGGTGCTGCTGGGGATCATCGCGCTGTTCGTCCTGTCGGAGCCCGGAACCTTCGACATGACGCGCCTGGCCGCCGACCCGGCGCTGCGCGGCGCCGGAACCGCCGCGAGCCTGGTGTGGCTGGGCTTCTTCGTCGGCTTCGCGGTCAAGACGCCGATCGTGCCCTTCCCCACCTGGCTGCCCGCCGCGCACGTCGAGGCACCCACCACCGGGTCGGTGCTGCTGGCCGGGGTGCTGCTGAAGATGGGCACCTACGGGCTGGTGCGCGTCAACCTGCAGATGCTCCCCGACGCCTTCGCCCAGTTCGCCCTGCCGGTCGCCCTGCTGGGGCTGGCCAGCGTGATCTACGGCGCGCTGGTGGCTCTGGCCCAGCGCGACCTCAAGCGCCTGGTCGCCTACACCTCGATCAACCACATGGGCTACGTGGTCATCGCGGTGGCCGCCGCGGCGGCGGCGACCTCGCTGCCCGGCGCGCGCGAGCTGGCCGTCGACGGCGCCGTGCTGCAGATGGTCGCCCACGGCGTGGTCACCGCGGCGCTGTTCTTCCTGGCAGGCTTTGTGGCCACTCGCGCGGGCACGCGCGACCTGGAGGAGCTGTCGGGCCTCATGCGCCCGATGCCCGTGTACGGCACGTTGGCCGCGCTGGCCTTCTTCGCCTCGCTGGGCCTGCCCGGCCTCGCGCAGTTCCCCGCCGAGCTGCAGATCTTCCTGGGCGCCTTCCAGGTGTGGCCGGCCATTGCCGCCCTGGCCCTGGTGGGGCTGGTGGTGACCACGGGCCTGTTCCTGCTCGCGCTGCAACGCGCCTTCCTGGGCGAGCCCGCCGAGCGCTGGGCGCGGCTTCCCGATCTGCGCGGGCGCGAGCTGGTGGCGCTCGTGCCCCTCATGGTCCTGACCGTCGCGCTGGGCGTGTACCCCCCGCTGGCGCTCGACGTCATCGAGAGCGCCGCCTGGCTGGCCGGAGCGGCGCCGTGACCCCGCTCGAAGCCCAGCGCATGCTCCAGGAGACCAGGGCCATGGAGGAGCGCATGCTCGCCGAGCTGCCGTGGCTGGCGCCCATCGGCGCTCTCGTGCTCGCCGCGGTGATCGGCGTGGTGCTCGCGCTGGCCCTCCCGCGCGGGCGCCAGGGCGCGGCGGGGGCCTGGGTGGCCGCCAGCCATCTCGCCGCCGCGCTGCTGGCGGGCGCCGTGTGGCTGGACCGCGGTCTGCGCCGGGTCATGGAGGGCACCGTGGTGGTCGACGGTCTCGCCCTGGCCACCACCGGCGTGCTGGGGGTGGCCGGCGCGGTGTGCGTGGCCCTGGCCCGTCCGGCGGTGGCAGGTACCGACCGCGAGGGCGAGTTCTACGCCGTGCTGGGCGCCACGACGTTGGCCGGCGCGGTGCTGGCCCACGCCGGCGACGTGGCCCTCATCGCCATCGCCCTGGGCCTGCTCAGCCTGGGCTCCTTTGTGCTCACCGGCTACCTGCGCGGCGCGCGGCGCGCCAACGAGGCCTCGCTGAAGTACTACATCTACGGCACGGTGTCGGGAGCGGCCATGCTCTACGGCTTCTCGTGGTGGTTCGGCCTGGCCGGCTCCACCGGGCTGAGCACCATCGGCGAGGGCCTGGCCCAGGCGCCGCAGGCGGCGGTGATCGTCTCCACGGCCCTGGTGGTGATCGGCCTGGGCTACAAGGCCGCGCTGGTGCCCTTCCACTTCTGGACGCCCGACGTCTACGACGGTGCGCCCCTGCCCGTGGCGGCCTACCTGTCGGTGCTGCCCAAGATCGCCGGCATCGTGGCCCTGGCTCGGGTGCTGCCCCTCGCGCTGCCCGGCGACCTCGTGGGCTGGACGACGGCCATGGCGGTCGTCGCCGCGGCCACCATGGTGGTGGGCACGCTCGCGGCCATCCCCCAGACCAGCGTGGTGCGCCTGCTGGCCTACTCGTCCATCGCCCAGTCGGGCTTCCTGCTCATGGGCGTGGCCGCGCAGGAGGGCTCGGGCCGGGCGCTGCCCGCGCTGGTCTTCTACGCGATCGCCTACGCCGCGGGCAACCTGGCCGCCTTCGCGGTGGTGGTGGCGGTGCAGCGCGAACGGGGTTCGGCGGACGTCGCTTGCTTTGCCGGCCTGGGGCGCTCGCACCCGTGGTGGACCGCCGCGCTGTTCGTGGCGCTGCTCAGCCTCTTCGGGCTCCCGCCGCTGGCCGGCTTCTTCGCCAAGCTCACGGTCTTCCGGGCCGCCCTCGACGCCGGTCAGGCGTGGCTGGCGCTGGTGGGGATCCTGGTCACGGTGATCTCCCTGTTTCCCTACCTCAAGGTCCTCGCGCCGACGGTGCTGTCGGGGATCGGTGACCCCGGCGTGCGCCGGCCCGCGCTGCGCGCCGGTCCCGCGCTGGTCGCCGCGCTGGCGGTCAGCGCCGTGCTCACCGTGCTGGTGGGCGTGGCCGCCGAGCCGTTTCTCAGCCTGGCCGAGGAGGCCCGGGCGATGGGCGGGCGCTGAGCGGGGCAGGAGCTTCCACGGCTCCGAGGGCAGAGCGATCCGTGTCGAGGGAGCTCAGCGGTCCAGGCGCCAAGGCCACCAGGGTTTCGGTTGGGGCCACGACGGTGAGCGAAGAGCGATGGTCCACACCGATGTCGCCGAGGGCGTCCACCGCATCGAGAACGCCTATACCAACTGGTACCTGCTGGAGGAGGAGGGGCGCATCACGATCGTGGACGCCGGAGTCCCGACCTCCTGGGAGTCGCTGCACGCGGCGCTGCGCACGATCGGCCGCTCGACCGGCGACGTCGAGGCCATCATCCTCACCCACGCGCACTTCGACCACCTTGGCTTCGCCGAACGCGCCCGCGTGGGCCTGGACATCCCCGTGTGGGTGCACGAGAACGACGTGCCGCTGACCATGCACCCGCTGCTGTACGGGCGCGAGCGCAACCCGTTGCGCTACTTCGCCACGCAGATCAAGGCCGCGCCCATCGTCGCGTCGTTCGTGCTCAACCGGGCGTTCTTCCCCAAGCCACTGGGAGCGGTGCACCGCTTCACCGACGGCACCCTCGACGTGCCCGGTCACCCGCGGGTGGTGTTCACGCCCGGGCACACCATGGGCCACGTCTCCTTTGACCTGCCCGGGCGCGATGCGGTGATCGCCGGTGACGCGCTGGTCACCCTCAACCCCTACACCGGCGATGTCGGCCCCCGAATCGTGGCCGGAGCGGCGACGGCCGACAGCGCGCGCAGTCTCGCCTCCCTCGGCGCACTGGCCGAGCTGGATGCCGGCACGCTGCTGCCCGGCCACGGCGAGCCGTGGACGCAGGGCAGCGTCGAGGCCGTCCGGCTCGCCCAGGCCGCGGGCCCCTCCTGAACGGCGTCAGCCGTGGCCGCGCAGCCGCCCCGCGCTGCGCGAGCGGACTGCTGCGGGGGCGGGCGGGCGATCAGGGCGTCCGGCGCAGCGCACGCACCGCTATGGCCACCGTGCTCAGTGCGCACGTGCGCGCGTTGGCCAGCGCCTCGACATCCCACACCCACAGGTCGTCGTGCGCAGCCCGCCGGCGGGCGGTCGCGGTGATCGTCCCCCCGGTGACGTCGGCCAGCACCCGCGTCTCGTTGGACATGCCTGAGGCGGTCATCCCCCGGGATAGGACGGCGGCAGCCGTCGCCGCAGAGGCCAGCCCCTCGGCCATAGCGGCCAGCACCCCGCCGTGCAGGAGCCCGTTGGCCGCCAGCAGACCCGCGTGCACGCAGACGGTCGCGCGCGCCTCCTCGACTCCAGCGCACTCATAGACCACGCCGATCCGCCCGTCCAGGCAACGTTCGAAGGGGACCGCGGGCTCCAGGCCGGCAGGCATGCCCATCCCTACGCGGCCGCCGCGGATCCGGCGCGCGCGTAGAGCGTGGTGCGCTGATCGAGGCAGCGGCCCAGGCGCTCGACCACCGCGCGCACGCCCTCGACATCGAGGTGCTGACCGTGGGCGGCGCCCGCGGCGCGCGAGATGTTCTCGTCCATCAGCGTGCCGCCGACGTCGTTGACCCCGGCCTGCAGCAGCTGCGCGACGCCGCCCAGGCCGATCTTCACCCACGAGGCCTGGATGTTGTCGATGTGGCCGTGGTAGGCGATGCGCCCGACGGCGTGCATGAGCAGCGTCTCGCGGAAGGTCGGGCCGCGGCGCGCCTCGCGACGCAGGTAGATCGGCGCGCCCATGTGCACGAAGGGCAGGGGGACGAACTCGGTGAACCCACCGGTCTCCTTTTGCAGGTCGCGGGTGCGCACGAGGTGGCGTGCCCACGAGACGGGTTGCTCGACCGCGCCGAACATGATCGTCACGTTGGAGCGCAGCCCCACGCCGTGCGCGGTGCGGTGGGCCTCCAACCACTCCCCGGTGTCCACCTTGTCGGGACACAGGACCGCGCGCACCGGGTCATCGAGGATCTCCGCCGCCGTCCCCGGCAGCGAGCGCAGCCCCGCCTCGGCCAGGCGGCGCAGGTAGTGCTCCAGCGGCTCGTCCAGGCGGCGGGCGCCCTCGGTGACCTCCAGCGCCGTGAACCCGTGCACGTGGATGCCGGGTGCGGCGTCCTTGACCGCACGGCAGATGCGCTCGTAGGTGTCGCCGTCGAAGCTCGGGTGGATGCCGCCCTGCAGGCAGATCTCCGTGGCGCCCGCCGCCCACGCCTCGCTCGCGCGCCGGGCGATCTCCTCGTCGCCGAGCAGGTAGGGCCGGCCGCGCAGGTTGAGGCTGAGCGGCCCCTTGGCAAAGGCGCAGAAGCGGCACTTGAAGGTGCACAGATTCGTGTAGTTGACGTTGCGAGTGGCCACGAAGGTCACGCTGTCGCCGACCGCCCGGGTGCGCAGCGCGTCGGCCAGGGCGGCGACCGCGACGACCTCGGGCCCGCGCGCGGAGAAGAGCGCAGTGAGCTCCGCCACGCCCGGCTCGTGGCCGGCGCGCACGCCGTCGAGGACCTCGCCGACGGCCCCACCGGCGCGCGGCTCGCCTTCCAGCAGGGGCGGGGGATCGACGTCTGCGCCCGAGTACCAGGCGGTGGAGCGCCGGCCGATCAGCACGACCTCGGCCCCGTCGCCGACGTTGCGCGCCTCCTGGTGGCGCTGAGGGAGCACGGCGCCGGGATCGTCCCGGCCCAGGCCTTCGGCGTCGGCGCGGTCGAGCACCGCGAAGCGCACGCGCTCGTCCAGCCAACGCTGGGGCTCCAGGGCGAACTGCGGGTAGACGGTCAGGCGCGGGGCGAGCACGTGGCCCCGCTGCTGCGTGGCGGCGCGCAGGCGGTCCACCGCCGGCCAGGGGCGCTCGGGGTTGATGTGATCGGCGGTGACGGGCGACACGCCGCCCCAGTCGTCGATGCCCGCCTCCAGCAGCGCCCCGAAGTCCTCCGAGAGGTTCGGCGGCGCTTGCACATGCACATCCGGCGGCAAGATCAGCCGGGCCAGCGCGATGGCCTCCAGGAAGTCCTCGACTGGGCAGGGCGGGTGGTGGCGCATCCCCGTGCCCGGCTTGGGCAGGAAGTTCTGGACGATCACCTCCTGCACGTGCCCGTGGCGCTCGTGGGCGGCGGCGATGGCCTCGAGCGCCGCGACGCGGTCCGCGCGCTCCTCCCCGATTCCCACCAGGATCCCGGTGGTGAAGGGGATCGCCAGCTCGCCCGCGGCCTCTAGCGTCGCCAGGCGGCGCGCGGGGTCCTTGTCGGGCGCCCCGCGGTGGCAGGCCAGGTCGTCGCGCAGCGACTCGAGCATCATGCCCTGCGAGGCGGTGACCCTCCGCAGGCCCGCGAGCTCCTCGGCGTGCAGGGCGCCCGCGTTGGCGTGGGGCAGCAGGCCGGTCTCCTCCAGCACGAGCTCGCACATCGCGGCCAGGTAGTCGACCGTTGAGGCGTGGCCTTGCCCGGCCAGCCAGTCGGCCGCGGCGGCGTACTGCAGCTCGGGTCGCTCGCCGAGCGTGAACAGCGCCTCGTGGCAGCCGGCGTCGGCGCCGCGGCGGGCGATGGCCAGCACGTCCTGGGGATCGAGGTAGGGGTGGTCCAGCCTGGACGGCGGCCGGGCGAAGGTGCAATACCAGCACCCGTCGCGGCACAGCATGGTGAGCGGGATGAAGACCTTGGGTGAGTAGGTCACCCGGGGTCCCCACGCCCGATCGCGCGTGGTGCGCGCGGCGGCCATGAGGTCGACGAGGGGGCGGTCGAGGGTCGCGGTGGTCATACCGCGGCGACCGTAGCGCGCGGCGAGGGTGCGACGTTGCTCAGCCACCGGATCGACGGGCGCGGCCGCTGCACGCTTGCCGAGCCCGTGGCGGGGTAGCCGGGCGCACGATGCAACGTGAGGTGCTCATACGCGCCGCCCCCGAGAGGGTGTGGGCCGTCCTCGCCGACCCCTACGCGTATCCGAACTGGGTCCCCGGGTCGGGCGACGTCCGCGCGGCCGACGACGACTGGCCACAGCCGGGGGCGCGCTTCCACCACACCGCGGGGGTGCCCGGCCTGCGCCGCCCCGACTCCACGCGCGTGATCGAGGCCGACCCACCCCGACGCCTGGTGCTCGAGGTCCGAGCCCGACCCTGGAACGTCGCCGACGTCGACCTGCGCCTCGAGCGCGAGGGCAAGTACACCCGCGTGGCCCTGCGCGAGACCGCCGAGGGTGGCCTGCTGGGACTGGTGGCCAACCCGGGGCTGCACGCGCTCATCGCGCTGCGCAACGGCTTCAGCCTCGACCGCTTGCGCCAGACCGTGGAACAGCGAGCCGGCGCCTCCGGGCGCTGACCCGCGCTGGGCGCCCGGCCCGCCGTCTACAGTCGCCGGGATGATCCATCTGCGCATCGTGGCTCCCCAGGCGCTCGCCGACGAAGCGGTGGCGCTGCTGGAGGGCTGCGAGTCGGTCGTCAACGTGGTGCGCCTGGCCGGCGTGGCGTCCAAGCCGGCCGGCGACCTCGTCCTGTGCGACGTCGCCCACGAGGATGCCAGCGTCGTCGTCGCCGACCTGCGCGAACTGGGCATCCCCGAGTGCGGGTCCATCGCCCTCGAGGAGATCGACACGGAGGTCTCGGCCGCGGGCGACCGTGCCGTTCGCCTCGCGCGGGGGGACCCGGCCGACGCGGTGGTGTGGGAGCAGGTGGCGACGCGCACGTCGGAGTCCTCGACGCTCTCGGCGACCTACCTCATCTTCATGGCGCTGGCCGCCCTCATCGCCGCGTGGGGATCTTCCTCGACTCGCCGATCCTCGTCATCGGCGCCATGGTGGTCGGCCCCGAATTCGGCCCCATCGCGGGCTTCTGCGTGGCCGCAGTGCAGCGCCGCCCGGCGCTGGCCCTGCGCAGCGGCCTGGCGCTCATGATCGGGCTCGCGGTCGCGGTCACCGCCTCCCTCGTCGGCGCCGCCGCCTTTCGCGCCACCGGCCTCACCCCGCAGACGTTCACCCAGGCCGACCACGGCCTCGCCGCGATCATCGCCAACCCCGACTTCCTCTCCCTCTTCGTAGCGTGCTGCGCGGGCATGGCCGGGGTGCTCTCGCTGTCCACCCAGAAGTCCAGTGCGCTCATCGGCGTGGTCATCTCCGTCACGACCCTGCCCGCCGCCGCCAACATCGGCATCGCGATCACCTACGGCGACGGCGCGTCGCTGCAGGGATCGCTGGCCCAGCTCGCGCTCAACGTCACCGGGATCCTGCTGGCGGGGCTGGTCACCCTTGCCGTTCAGCGCGCGCTGTACGTCCGCCGGTGGAAGCGCCACCGGCGAGAGGCGGGGTTCCGCGAAGCGACCACCATGGCGTCGATGTCGGCTGGCGCGCCGCGCTGATGTTCTCGCCGCGCGACCGCTCTGGCCGAGCTGGTGCGCGCGGGGCGGCCGGCTGACGGCCGCCCGGCAGTGATGGCAATCGGGGCGCCCGGATTTGAACCGGGGACCTCACCGACCCGAACGGTGCGCGCTACCAGGCTGCGCCACGCCCCGAATGCATCGCAGAGCCTAGCTCACCGACTGCCGGCGACGGCCTTGAAGTAGCGGACCGCCAGACCGGTGACCAGCGTCTGGAAGGCGCTCTCCAGCGGAAGGTTCTCGGCCGCGGCGTACTGGGTGAGGCCGGTGTCCTCGATGGCCTCGGCCTGGGCGATCACGTCCTCGACGAGATCGGGGTGGCGGTCGGCGAAGTAGGCGCCGAGCGTGTAGAGGCTGGTGTCGGTGAAGGGCTCAAGCGGCGAGCCCTGGCCCACGGTCGGGTCAGCCACCGGTCAGGGAACTCCCGCCGCGGGTACGCACGCCGGCTGCCCGGTCGGGCCGATCGCGCCGCTCCACCGTGTTCACCGTGCCGTCCATGTCGGGCTCGGGCGCCGCCCGGCGCCGGTGCGCGGGTCGGAGCCTCGTCGGGCACCCTACCCTCACGCGCGCCGGAAAGGCGCTTCCGGGGGTGGGTCCTTCCGGCGCGATCGCCACAATCGGTGCCCCATGGCCCGGCTGGACGACCTCATCGACGACCTCGACGCGCTTCTGCGCCCCGGCGCCTTCGAGGACTACGGACCCAACGGGGTCCAGGTGCCCGGCCGCGAGGAGGTGGCGACCGTGGTCACCGGGGTCAGCGCGAGCCGCGAGCTGTTCGAGCGCGCGCTCGAACACCGCGCCGATCTGGTGCTCGTCCACCATGGAATCTTCTGGGGCGGTGCCCCGCTGGCCCTCGACCGCGCGGCGGCCGCGCGCCTGCGGCTGCTGCTGGCCAACGACCTCACGCTCGCCGCCTACCACCTCCCGCTGGACGGTCACCCCGAGCTGGGCAACAACGCCCTACTGGCGCGCGCGCTGGGCGCCGAGGCCTCGGAGCCCTTCGCCGCCCATCGCGGCGAGACCATCGGCGTGGCCGCACGCTTTCCCGGTGGGGGCCTGAGCCCCCGCGAGCTCACCGCCCGCGTCACCGAGGCGTGCGGCGGGCGCGAGCCGCTCGCCTTCCTCGACGGCCCGCCCAGCGTGCGCGTCCTGGGGATCGTGTCGGGCGCGGGCGCGGACTATCTTCCGCACGCCATCGCCGCCGGTCACGATGCCTTCCTCACCGGCGAGCCCGCCGAGCGGGTGATGACCGCGGCCCGGGAGGCCGGCGTGCACTTCCTGGCCGCCGGCCACTACGCGACGGAGACGTTGGGCGTGCGTGCGCTGGGGGATCGCCTGGCAGCTCGGTTCGGAGTCCGCCATCGCTTTGTCGACGTGCCCAACCCGATCTGACCGGCTAGGCGAATATCTCTTGAGCCCGTCCGGGGCGAGGGGTATAAGTCGACCACGCCGCAAACTCCCCAAGGAGGCCGCACCCGATGGCCAACCATCTCACCCCGACTGAGCTCGCGCACGAGACCGGCATGGAGCGCCGGGAAGTGATCGCCAAGTGCATGGAGCTGGGGGTGCCGATCTTCCAGGGCCGGATCGACAAGACGCTCTTCCACTCGAGCGTGGAGGCCGAGGAGGCGGCTGAGCCGGTCAAGGTGTAGAGCACACGCGCGCGCGGCCGGGGCGCGACCTTCGGTGACCCGAGGGCTCCCCCGGCGCGTGTGGCTGAGGCCACCGTCCGTCGATGCGGGGCTCTCCGGAGGCCTCAGTCCGCCGAGGACTCGCGCAGCAGCGTCCCTGTGCCCCGCTCGAGGATGTTCCGCCACGCGCTGGTGGACTCGCGCTCGGTCGCGAAGTGCTCGACGACCTTGCGCACGCGGGTGCCCGAGATCTGGATGCCGTGCCGGGCGCAGACCTCGGCATGGCGCTCGTAGTCCTCGGCCAGCTTGAGGGTGACCGAGCGGAAGCCGTGACGCGCGATCTGCGTGCGCGAGGTGTAGTTCATGATCGAGGTCTGGAACATCAGCTCGTCGTTGGGGTCGGGCTCGATGAGGATGATGTCCACGCCCGGGTAGCGCTCCTCCCACTGGCGCGCCATCTCGTGCAGGCGCGGGTGGGCCATCAGCTTGAAGGCCTGGTAGCCGATCTGGGGAAAGCCCATGTCGCTGACGTGGCGCGGGCGGCGGCCGCGCAGGGTGGACACCGACCTGGTGAAGTCGTTGACGTAGGGCACCAGGGGGTTGATCACCACCACGAAGGTCGCGCCGCGCTCGACGGCGATGTCCAGGTTGGTGGTGGACATCAGGCCCCCGTCGACCAGCTCGTGCCCGTCGACCCGCACCGGCTCGAAGACCATGGGCAGCGCCGCGGACGCGCGCACGGCGGTGGAGACCGGTACGTCGCGCCAGCCGTCGCCGCCCAGGATCACGCGCTCGCAGGTGTCGAGGTCGGTCGCGGCCAGGTACAGCTCGCGCGCGACGTGACGGAAGTCGTCGCTGCGTCCCGGCTCGCCGAGCACCTCGCGCACGTGGGCCTCCAGCCCGGCGCCGGTGTAGAGGCCCGACGGCAGTCCTTCGGCCAGCCCGAGTGCGACGTCCATGGCCGACACTCCGCGGCCCAGTTGGCCGGCCAGGTCGCGCACCACGTTGACCAGGCGCAGCGGTGCGACCACGCCCTTGCGCAGCCACTCGCCCAGGTTGGGGCGCAGCAGGGTGCCCACGTCGAGGTCGCGAAAGGGCGCGGGCGCCTGGTGGTTGACCGAGCGCATGAGCTCCTCAGGGGTCACCCCGTTGGCGGTCAGCGCGGCCACCAAGGCGCCTGCGCTGGTGCCCACGTAGACGTCGAACTCGTTGACCGTGCTGTTGACCGACAGGAGGTCGAGGGCCCGCAGCGCGCCGATCTCATAGACGCCCCCGGTGAAGCCGCCGCCGCCCAGCACCAGCGCGCTGCGCGAGGGCCGGGGTCGGCGTGATCGCCGGCCATCGCTGGCGGGGTCGAAGCGCACGACGTCGCCCATCGGACGATCGTATGGGAGACGGTGGCGTTCGCGTCGACCTTCGTGGCCGAGTGGCCGCGATCGCCGGCCGCCCTCCCCGATCACAGCGCATCGAAACGCGATCTGCGGTGTCCTGTACGTCCGCATGCGCCGCCTCCTCCTCCCCCTTTATGCTGCCGTTGCGCTCTGCGCCGCCGGTCCGCCCACCGCGCTCGCCTACGACGCCGAGGACCTCGAGCGCAAGCTGGGGGCGGAGATGCGCCTCACCGGGTCCTCCTCGGGGGCCATGGTCCGGGACCTCGACACGGGCGACACCCTGTACGCCCGCCGGCCCGACGCCCGCCGGGTGCCCGCGTCGGTGGAGAAGCTCTTCACCACCTCCACGGCACTGCTGCGCTACGGAACCCAGGGGACGCTGACCACGCGCGTGGCCATGGACGGTGTGGTGGTCGGCGGGGTGCTGCGCGGCGACCTCTACCTGATCGGCGGTGGCGACCCCACGCTGGGCCCCGCCGCCTTGCGTGTTCTGGCCGAGCAGGTGCGTGCCCGGGGCATAACCCGCGTCGACGGGCACGTGTACGGGGACGAGTCCCTGTTCGACAGCCGCCGCGGCGGGCCCAGCTCGCGGTATCGCTACGACCGCTACATGGGCGGCGTGCTCAGCGCGCTGGCCTACCTCCGCGGATTCGACGACCGCCTCTCCCCGCCGGCCGAAGCGGCCGAGCGCTTCGCCGCGTGGCTGCGCCTGCGCGACGTGGCCGCGCCCGCCGACGGGCGCGCCGGCCGCCTCCCGGAGGGTGCCCTGGAGATCGCGCGCATCAGCTCGCCCACCATGGAGGCCCTCAGCGCGTACATCAACGGGCCGTCGGACAACTTCGCCTCCGAGATGGTGCTCAAGGCGCTGGGCGCCCAGCACGGGAGCGGAGGCACCACCGCGGCGGGCGCCGCGGTGGTGGCCACCACCCTGCGGGGGCTGGGCGTCGCGCCGGCTGCCGCCGACGGCTCCGGGCTCTCGCGCGCCAACCGCACCACCCCGCGTCAGGTGGTGCGCCTCATCCAGACGATGTCCGGGCGGCCCGAGGGCCTGGCCTTTCGGGCCTCCATGCCGGTGGTCGGGCGCTCGGGCACCGTGGCCCGGCGCATGCGCGGCACCCCCGCCGCGCGCCACTGTCGCGTCAAGACGGGCACGCTCATCGGCGTGAGCGCGCTGGCCGGCGTGTGCCAGACGCGCGCGGGGGACGACGTCGCCTTCGCCTTCCTGCTCAACGGCGTGAACACGTTTGCGGCCAAGCGCATCGAGGACCGCATGGCGGCGGCCATCGCGCGCGTGGACGAGCCGATCCTCTAGAGCCGCGGGGCGGCGAGGAGCTCGAGCAGGCCGGCCTCGTCGAGCACCTCGACGCCCAGGCGCTCGGCCTTCTCGAGCTTGGAGCCCGGCGCTGCGCCGGCGACCAGGAGGTCGGTCTTCTTCGAGACGCTCGAGGTCACCCGCCCTCCGGCCGCCAGCACGCGCTCGGTGGCCTCCTCGCGGGTCAACGTCGGCAGGCTGCCGGTGAGCACCAGCGTGAGGCCCGCCAGGGCGCCCTCGCCGGGCGGCGGGCCCTCCAGCTCGAGCCGCAGGCCCTGGTCGCGCAGGTCGGCCAGCAGCGCGCGCATGGGCTCCTCGGCCAGCTGCTGGGCGATGCGCTCGGCCATCTTCGGTCCGACGCCCGGCGTCTGCTCGATCTCCTCGGGCGTGGCCCCCAGCAGGCGGTCGATGGAACGAAACCGCGCGGCCAGGTTGCGCCCGGTCACCTCGCCGACCTCCTCGAGGCCCACGGCGAACAGCACCCGCCCGAAGGGGCGTTCCCTCGATGCCGCGATGGCCTGCAGGGTGTTGCGCGCCGAAACCTCGCCAAAGCCCTCCAGCCCCGTGAGCTGCTCCTCGGTCAGGCGGTAGAAGTCGTCTGCGGTGCGCACCAGCCCGCGCGACTGCAGCTGGGCGACCTGCTTCTCGCCCAGCCCGTCGACGTCCATGGCTCCGCGCGAGACGAAGTGCTTGAGCAGCTGCCACTGGCGCTCGGGACACAGCCGGTTCGGGCAGCGGGTGAAGACGGAGTCCTCGGGCTTGACCGTCGGCGTGTCGCAGAAGGGGCAGTACTTGGGCGGGCGCGGCGGGTCGGCACGCCCGGGGCGCTCCACCGCGTGGGGGGCGGGGGAGAGGACCTGGGGGATCACGTCACCGGCGCGCAGCACGATCACCTCGTCGCCCACACGCAGGTCCTTGCGCGCGAGATCCTCCTCGTTGTGCAGCGTGGCGAGCTTGACCGTCACGCCGCCCACGCGGACGGGCGCGAGCATGGCGAAGGGGTGCAGGTCGCCGAACTTGCCCACGTTCCACACCACGTCGCGCAGGGTGGTGACCTTGGTGGTGGGCGGGAACTTCCAGGCGATGGCCCAGCGCGGGTCGCGCCCCACGACCCCCAGCCGGCGCTGCAACTCGCGGTCGTCGACCTTCACCACCACGCCGTCGATCTCGAAGTCCAGTGCACCCCGCCGCTCCTGCCAGGCCAGGCACTGAGCTACGACCTCCTCCTCGTCGTCGAGGGCCACCACGTCGGCGTTGACGCGAAAGCCGTGGTCACGCAGCCACGTCAGCGACTCCCAGTGGCCCGAGAAGGCCAGGCCCTCGGTGACCCCCACGCCGTAGCACCACATGGAGAGGGGGCGCTCGGCGGCCAGGCGTGGGTCGAGCTGGCGGATCGTGCCCGCCGCCGCGTTGCGCGGGTTCATGAAGGTCGACAGCCCCGCCTCGGCGCGACGCTCGTTGAGCGCGGCGAAGTCCGTCAGCGACATGTAGCCCTCGCCGCGCACCTCGAGCACGGGCGGAGCGCCCTCCACGCGCAGAGGGATGCTCGGGATCGTGCGCAGGTTGTGGGTCACGTCCTCGCCCACCTCACCATTGCCGCGCGTGGCGCCGTAGGCCAGCAGGCCGTCCTCGTAGCGCAGGGAGATGGCCAGCCCGTCGATCTTGGGCTCGCAGACGAAGCGGAAGGCGGGGTCCTCGATGCCCTCGCGCGCCAGGTGGGAGCGCATGCGCTCCACCCAGGCACGCAGCTCCTCGGCGTTGCGCGCGTTGCCCAGCGAGAGCATGGGTTGGGCGTGAGTGACCTTGGCCAGGGCCGAGACCGGTTCGCCGCCCACGCGCTGGGTGGGCGAGTCGGGGGTGACCAGCTCGGGGTGGGCGGCCTCCAGCCCGCGCAGCTCGTCCAGCAGCGCGTCGTACTCCTCGTCGCCGATGACCGGATCGTCGAGGACGTAGTAGCGGTGGCCGTGCTCGCGCAACTCCTCGCGCAGGTGGGCCGCGCGTCGCCCCACCTCGGCACCGACATCCGCTTCGCCGACCCCTGCGTCGCTCACTCGACTTCGCGTGCCGCCGGGCTCAGCAGGCGTGTCAGGTTGTGGCGCTCGAGCGATGCCATCCCGCCCGTGTCGGTCAGGTCGAAGTGCAGCGGGGTGACCGCGATGCGCCCCGCCGCCACCGCGGCCAGGTCGGTTCCCTCCTCGTCTTCGAAGCCCGGGTCGGCTCCGTAGATCCAGTAGCGGCGGCGGTCGTCCTCCTCGTCGGTGAGCTGCAGCTGGTCGCGGTAGATGCGCTTGCCCAGCCGCGTGACCTCCACACCGCCGGCGTCACCGGCCGGGCAGTTGACGTTGAGCAGCGTGCCCGCGGGCATGGGCACCTCCTCGATCTCCTCCACCACGCGGGCGACGAACCGCGCGCCCTCCTCGAAGTCAAAGCGCTCGCCCATGCGGAAGTCCATCTCGCGCGCCGCCGACTGCTGCGAGGCGGCGATGGCCGGCAGCCCGAGCACCACGCCCTCCAGCGCCGCGGCCACCGTGCCCGAGTAGGTGATGTCATCGCCCAGGTTGGCGCCGTGGTTGATGCCCGAGACGATCACGTCGGCGGTGAAGCCGTCGATCAGCCCCAGGCGCGCCAGGCGCACGCAGTCCACCGGCGTGCCGTCGGTGGCATAGCCGCGCGTGCCGTCGCCGAAGTTCACCTCCGCCACCCACAGCGGCCGGCGCGTGGTGATCGAGCGGGCCATGGCCGAGCGGTTGCCGTCGGGCGCTATGACGGCCAGCTCCACCCCGGGGATCTCCAGCAGGGCGCGGCGCAGCGTCTGCAGCCCCTCGGCCTCGATCCCGTCATCGTTGGTCAGCAGCACGCGCACCTGGTCGATTCTAGGCTTGGCATACTCCGGCGCGGTGATCGAGGAGGACATCGACCCCGCCGAGACACGCGAGTGGCTGGAGGCGCTCGAGGCGGTCATGCGCGAGGACGGACCCGGCCGCGCGCGCGAGCTGCTGGAGGCGCTGCAGGCCTCGGCCAACGCGGCGGGCGCGAGCGATGGCGCCGCGCTGACCACGCCCTACGTCAACACCATCGCGCCTGAGGACGAGCCTGAGCCGCCGGGCGACGAGGAGCTCGAGCGCCGCTTTCGCTCGCTCATCCGCTGGAACGCGATCGCGATCATCCTGCAGGCCAACAAGCGCGCCGATGTGGGCGGGCACATCGCCAGCTACCAGTCGGCGGCCACGCTGTACGAGGTCGGCTTCAACCACTTCTGGAAGGCGCCCACCGACGAGGGGCGCGGCGACCTGGTCTACATCCAGGGCCACTCCTCACCGGGCATCTACGCGCGGGCCTACCTCGAGGGGCGCCTGACCGAGGAGCACCTGCGGCGCTTTCGCCAGGAGCTCGCCGGGGGAGGGCTGCCCTCCTACCCGCACCCGTGGCTCATGCCGGACTTCTGGCAGTTTCCGACGGTCTCCATGGGCCTGGGGGCGCCGATGTCGATCAGCCAGGCGCGCTTCATGAAGTACCTGCAGGGCCGGGGGATCGTCGACACGTCCGGGCGCACGGTGTGGACCTTCATGGGCGACGGCGAGATGGACGAGCCCGAGTCGCTGGGCATGATCTCGATGGCCGGGCGCGAGCGCCTGGACAACCTCGTCTTCGTGGTCAACTGCAACCTGCAGCGCCTCGACGGACCCGTGCGCGGCAACGGAAAGATCATCCAGGAGCTGGAGACCGTCTTTCGCGGCGCGGGGTGGAACGTCATCAAGCTCATCTGGGGCTCGAGGTGGGATCCACTGCTGGCCGCCGACCACGACGGCCTGCTGCGCCGGCGCATGGGGGAGGCCGTCGACGGCGAGTATCAGGTCTACAAGGCGCGCGACGGGGCCTACGTGCGCGAGCACTTCTTCGGCGCCTACCCCGAGCTGGCCAAGATGGTCGAGCACCTCTCCGACGAGGAGATCTGGGCGCTCAACCGCGGCGGGCACGACGCGCGCAAGATCTATGCGGCCTACGCGGCGGCCGAGGCCCACGCCGGCCAGCCCACGGTCATCCTGGCCAAGACCATCAAGGGCTATGGCCTGGGCGAGGCCGTGGAGGGGCGCAACGTCAGCCACCAGGCCAAGAAGATGGCCGAGGACGCGCTGTTCACCTTCCGCGAGCGCTTTCAGATCGACCTCAGCGACGAGGAGGTGCGTTCGTCGAGCTTCCACAAGCCGCCCGACGACGCGCCGGAGATGGTGCATCTCCACGAGCTCCGCCAGCGGCTGGGTGGCTTCCTGCCCCAGCGGCGCACCGACGTCGAGGCGCTGGAGGTCCCCGGTCTGGAGGCCTTCCAGGCCCAGCTCGACGGCACCGAGGGGCGCGAGGTGTCCAACACGATGGCCTTCGTGCGCATCCTGGCCACGCTCCTGCGTGACCGAGCACTCAAGGACCGCGTCGTGCCCATCGTGGCCGACGAGTCGCGCACCTTCGGCATGGAGGGCATGTTCCGCCAGCTGGGCATCTTCAGCCAGACGGGCCAGCTCTACGAGCCCGAGGACGCCGAGCAGCTCATGTTCTACAAGGAGGACAAGAGGGGACAGATCCTCCAGGAGGGCATCAGCGAGGCCGGCGCGATCTCCTCCTGGATCGCCGGCGGCACGTCCTACGCCAACCACGGCGTGGCCATGCTGCCCGTCTACGTCTTCTATTCCATGTTCGGCTTCCAGCGCGTCGGCGACCTGATCTGGGCGGCGGGCGACAGCCGGGCGCGGGGCTTTCTCATCGGCGGCACCTCGGGGCGCACCACGCTCAACGGCGAGGGCCTGCAGCACGAGGATGGCCACAGCCACCTGATGGCCTCGGCCGTGCCCAACTGCATCGCCTACGACCCCGCCTACGCCTACGAGGTCGCCGTGATCGTGCAGGACGGGCTGCGGCGGATGGTGGGCGAGGAGGAGGACGTCTTCTTCTACATCACGGTGACCAACGAGAACTACGCACATCCGGCCATGCCCGAGGGCGCGCAGGAGGGGATCCTGCGCGGCCTGTACGCCCTGCGCGAGGCTGCCGAGCCCGAGGTCCAGCTGCTCGGGGCGGGCGCCATCCTCAACGAGGTGGTGGCCGCGGCCGACCTCCTGCGCGAGGACTTCGGGGTGCAGGCGAGCGTGTGGAGCGTGACCTCCTTCTCCGAGCTGGCCCGCGACGGCATGGCCGTCGAACGGCGCAATCGCCTGGCGCCCACCGAGGAGCCGCAGACCTCCTGGGTCGAAGATCACCTGGGCGGCCACGACGCCCCGGTCGTCGCGGCGTCCGACTACGTCCGCGCGCTGGCCGAGCAGATCCGCCCCTACGTGCCCGGCCGCCTCGCGGTGCTGGGCACCGACGGCTTCGGGCGCAGCGACTCGCGCGAGGGACTGCGCGGCTTCTTCGAGGTCGACCCCCGGAACGTGGCGCGGGCCGCCCTGCACGCACTGGGCCGCGAGGAGGACGCCGCCCAGGCCATCGAGCGCTACGAGATCGACGCCGATGCGCAGGCCCCGTGGCGGCGATGAGCGCCGAGGAGGTCAAGGTCCCCGACATCGGGGACTTCGAGGACGTGCCGGTGGTCGAGGTGCTGGTGACCGCCGGCGACGAGGTCGAGGCCGAGGCGCCCCTGCTCGTGCTCGAGTCCGACAAGGCCTCCATGGAGATCCCCTCTCCCCAGGCGGGGACGGTCGCCGAGGTGAGGGTGGCGATCGGCGACACCGTCTCCGA
This sequence comes from Solirubrobacteraceae bacterium, assembly GCA_035942615.1. GTDB lineage: Bacteria > Actinomycetota > Thermoleophilia > Solirubrobacterales > Solirubrobacteraceae > Siliceabacter. The sequence goes on from DASZCY010000090.1 coordinate 17,910, forward strand.
GGGGACGGTGATCGCCACCCTCCAAGCCGGTGACCGCGGTGACGGCGGTGACGGCGAGGGCGACGGCGTCGTCGCGCACAGCGACGCGGGGGCGGTGGTCGAGGAGGAGCGCGCAAGCAAGAGCGACGCGTCCACCGAGACCGACGGGGCAGCGAGCGGCGGAGGCGGTTCGCGCGAAGCGCCGCCCGAGCCCGCGTCCGCGGGCACCAGCGACCCGTCCTCCGACGCAGGCCGCGCCGGCGGCAAGGGCCCCGTCTACGCCAGCCCCTCGGTGCGCCGTCTCGCGCGCCAGCGGGGAATCGACCTCACCACCGTGACCGGCTCGGGGCGCAAGGGACGCATCGTGCCCGAGGACCTCGACCGTCCCGCCCGGCAGGAGGCCGCGCCGGCCGCCGAGGACGGCACCGGCC
>DASZCY010000091.1:0-6813 GCA_035942615.1 Solirubrobacteraceae bacterium
GCACGTGGTCGACACCGAGGAGGGCCGGGTCCGCCTCGGCCTGGCCGCCGACCTGGCCACCGCCGCCGGTGCCGCCCTGCATGCCCTCCACCCCCCCCCCGCCCCGCGGAGGGCCGCGTGATCCCGCGCATCGTGGTGGCCGGCACGAGCTCCGGCGCGGGCAAGACGACCGTCGCCTGCGGGCTGATCGGCGCGCTGCGCGCGCGGGGCCTGGTCGTCCAGGGCTTCAAGGTCGGTCCCGACTACATCGATCCCAGCTACCACGCGCTGGCCTCCGGGCGGCCGGGACGAAACCTCGACGCCTTCCTCAGCGGTCCGCAGCTGATGGCCCCGCTGATGCGCCACGGCGGGGCGGGCGCCGACGTCGCGGTGGTGGAGGGGGTGATGGGCCTCTTCGACGGGGCTTCAGGGCGGGGCGAGCTGGCCTCCACCGGCCACGTGGCCAAGCTGCTCGACGCTCCCGTGCTGCTGGTCGTCGACGCCTCGTCTATGGCGCGCTCGGCCGCGGCGATGGTGCACGGCTACCGCACCTTCGATCCCGATGTGCAGGTCGCCGGCGTGATCTTCAACCGCGTCGGCTCAGACACCCACGAGCAGCTTCTGCGCGAGGCGCTCGAGCCCCTCGGCGTGCCGGTGGTCGGCGCGCTGCGCCGCGACGACCGCGTGACCGCGCCCGAGCGCCACCTGGGCCTCGTCCCCGTCGCCGAGCGGGAGGGCCGCACGGACCAGGCGCTGGCCACCCTGGCGACGGCCACGGAGCGCTATGTCGACCTCGACGGAGTGCTCACCCTCGCCCGTGCGGCGCCCGCTGTCCCTGGCCCGGCATGGAGTCCGCAGGTCGGGGAGAAAGGCGCCTGGGGACCCGCCCCAGGCGGTCGCGTCGGCCCTCCCCGGCACCCCTCCGGCGCCCCCGCGCGCATCGCCATCGCGCGCGGTCCCGCCTTCTCCTTCCACTACGAGGAGAACCTGGAGCTGCTGCGCGCGGCCGGCGGCGAGTTGGTGGAGTTCGATCCGCTGGGCGACGAAGCGCTGCCCGAGGGCACCGACGCGCTGGTGCTGGCCGGCGGCTTTCCCGAGGTCTTCGGCGCGGAGCTCGAGGCCAATGCGCCGCTGCGCGGCGCGGTGACCGCGTTCGCCGCGCGCGGTCATCCGGTGCTGGCCGAGTGCGGCGGGCTGCTGTACCTCGCTCGCGAGCTGGACGGCCACGCCATGTGCGGGGTGCTCCCCGCGGTCGGGCGCATGACCGCGCGGCTGACCCTGGGCTATCGCGAGGCGACCGCGCTCACCTCGACGCCGTGGATGGACGCCGGCGATCGCGTGCGTGGCCACGAGTTCCATTTCTCGGCGGTGGAGTTCGACGAGGGCACGCCTCCGGCGTGGCGCCTGGCCGCCCGGGGCCTCGGGCGCGACAACGGCGTCGCCGTCGGCGGCGTGCAGGCGGGCTACCTGCACGTCCACTGGGCCGCTCACCCCCAGCTCGCGCTGCGCTTCGTACGCGCCGCCGCCACGCCCGCGGTCGCCGCGTGATCGCGGTCGTCGGCATCGGAGCCGACGGGCTGGCCGGGCTCAGCGAGGCGGCGCGCGCAGAGCTCGCAGCGGCGGAGGTGATCGTCGGCTCGGCGCGCCATCTGGCGCTGCTGCCCGACGACGGCGCCGTGCACCGCCCATGGCCCTCCCCGATCGGCCCGCTGGTCGATGAGCTGGTCGCCGAGCCCGGCCGCGCGACCTGCGTGCTGGCCAGCGGCGATCCGATGCTCCACGGCATCGGAGCAACGCTCGCGCGCCGCCTGGGCCCCGACCGCCTGCGGGTCCACCCCCACCCCTCGGCCTTCGCGCTGGCCTGCGCGCGGCTGGGCTGGCCGGCCGCCGACGTGCAGCTGATCAGCGCGGTGGGCCGACCGGTCGAGGCCGTCGCCCGGCTGCTGCAGCCCGGCCGGCGCCTGGTCGTCTATGCGGCCGGCGAGCAGGGGGCCACCGAGGTGGCCGCGCTGCTGCGCGAGCGCGGCCACGGACCGAGCCGCCTGGTCGTCCTCGAGCAGCTGGGCGGCGACTGCGAGCAGATCGTCGACAGCACCGCGGACGCCTGGGGCGAGCGGTCCGCCGATCCGCTGCACGCGGTGGCCGTCGAGTGCCGCCCGGCGCCCGGGACGCCGCTGCTGTCGCTGGCGCCCGGTCTCCCCGACGACGCCTTTGCCACCGACGGCCAGCTCACCAGGCGCGCCGTGCGCGCGATGGCCCTGGCCGGCCTCGCCCCCATGCCCGGCCAGCTGCTATGGGACGTGGGCGCGGGCAGCGGTTCGATCGCCATCGAGTGGCTGCGCACTGAACCGACCGCCCGGGCCATCGCCGTGGAGGAGCGCGAGGATCGCGCGCAGCGCATCGCGGCCAACGCGCGGACGCTCGGCGTCCCCCAGCTCGTCGTGCGCCCCGGCCGTGCCCCCGAGGCGCTCGAAATGCTCGAGGCGCCCGACGCGGTCTTCATGGGCGGCGGGGTCACCGAACCTGGGCTGCTCGACACGTGCGTCGCGGCACTGCGCCCGGACGGGCGGATCGTCGCCAACGCCGTGACCGTCGAGGGCGAGGGCGTGCTGCTGGCCGCGCGCGACGCCCACGGCGGCACGCTGACGCGGATCGGCCTGGAGCACGCCGAGCCGGTGGGGCGCTTCACCGCCTGGCGCGCGCAGCTGCCGATCGTCCAGTGGTCCCTGGGGTGAGCCGGTGACCGTGCACTTCATCGGCGCCGGCCCCGGCGCGGAGGACCTGCTGACCTTGCGCGCCGCGAGGCTCATCGGCTCCTGCCCGGTCTGCCTGTACGCGGGCGCGCTGGTCCCCGCGGCGGCGCTCGCCCACGCGCCGCCCGGCGCCCGGCTGGTCGACACCCAGCACCTCGATCTCGACGCGATCGTCGACGAGATCGCCCGCGCCCACGCACAGGGCCACGACGTCGCGCGCCTGCACTCGGGCGACCTGTCGATCTACAGCGCCGTGGCCGAGCAGCTGCGCCGCCTCGACGCGCTGGGCATCCCATGGTCGATCACCCCCGGCGTCCCCGCCTTCGCGGCCGCGGCGGCGGCACTGGGCCAGGAGCTCACGGCGCCCAACGTCGCCCAGACCGTGATCCTCACCCGCTATGCCAAGCGGGCCACGAAGCGTCCCGCGGGCGAGGACCTCGCCGCCCTGGCCGCGCACGGGGCCACGCTCGTGCTGCATCTCGGCGTGCAGGCCATCGAGGAGCTGGTCGCCCAGGTGGAGCCCCACTACGGCGCCGATTGCCCGGTGGGCGTCGTCGCGTGGGCGAGCTGGCCCCAGGAGCTGGTGTTGCGCGGCACGCTGGCCACGATCGCCCGGCAGGTCCGTGAGGCGCAGGTGAGGCGCACCGCGGTGATCGTCGTGGGCCCGGTGCTCGCGGGCGAGGACCACGGCTCCAGCCACCTGTACTCCAAGGCTCGCGAGCGCATCGGCTCGTGACCGCGCGGCTGTCGGTCATCGGGATCGGCCCGGGCGATCCGGCGCAGGTGACCGTCGAGGCCATTGAGACCATGAACGCCGTCGAGGTCTTCTTCGTGGTGACCAAGGGCCGCGAGAAGAACGAGCTCGTCGACCTGCGCTTCGAGGTCCTGCGCCGCTACGTGGATGAACCGGAGGCCCACCGCACGGTCGAGATCGCCGACCCCGACCGCGACCGCACCCCCACCGACTACCGCGCCACCGTCGCCGCCTGGCGCACCGCGCGCGCCGACGCGTGGGAGGCCGCCCTGCGCGAGCACCTGCCCGACGGGTCCCACGGGGCCTTCCTGGTGTGGGGCGACCCTGCCCTCTACGACAGCACGCTCGACGTGCTGGCCGACGTTCGCGCCCGCGGCGAGGTGGACTTCGACCAGCAGGTGATCCCCGGCATCAGCAGCGTGCAGGTCCTCGCCGCCCGCCACGCCATCACGCTGAACCGCATCGGCGGAGCGATCGAGATCACCCCCGCCCGGCGCCTGGCCGACGGCCTGCCCACCGACGCCGAGGACGTGGTCGTGATGCTCGACGCCGGCACCGCGTTCACCGAGATCGCCGAGCCGGGGGTGCACATCTACTGGGGCGCCTACCTGGGCACGCCGGACGAGCTGCTGATCGACGGGCCGTTGGACGAGGTCGCCGGCGAGATCGAGCGCGTCCGCGCCGAGGCCGGTGAGCGCAAGGGCTGGATCTTCGACACCTACCTTCTGCGCCGCGCGCGGTGAGTGGGCGCGTCCTGATCCTCGGCGGGACCGCGGAGGCACGCGAGCTGGCCGCCGTGCTGCACGGCGAGGGCCATCGCGTGATCACCTCCCTGGCCGGCCGGGTCGCCCGTCCCCGCCTGCCGGTGGGCGACGTGCGGATCGGCGGCTTCGGTGGAGCCGACGCGCTGGCGAGGTGGCTGCGCGCACAAGAGATCGCCGCAGTCGTCGACGCGACGCACCCGTTCGCCGAGCGCATCTCGGCGAGTGCCGTCCGGGCGGCCGAGCAAGCGGGGGTCCCGTTGGCGCGGTTGGAGCGCCCGGGCTGGAGCGAAGGCCCGGGAGACCGCTGGCACTGGGTCGATGATCTCGACCAAGCCGCGGCGCGCGTGCCCCAGCTCGGTTCCCGGGTGCTGCTGACCACCGGCCGCCAGGGCCTGGCCGCCTTTGCCGGCGTGGGCGACGCCTGGTTCCTGATTCGCTGCGTCGACCCCCCGGACGATCCGCTGCCCCCGCACCGCGAGGTCCTGCTCGACCGCGGCCCCTACACGCTCGACGGCGAGCTCGCGATCCTCGACACTCACCAGATCGACGTGGTGGTCACCAAGGACAGCGGTGGCGATCACACCCGCGCAAAGCTCGACGCCGCCCGCGTCCGCGATCGACCCGTGATCGTCGTCCGCCGGCCGCTGCGCCCGACGGTCGGGGCGGTAGAGACGGTGGCTGAGGGGGCGAGGTGGGCCGCGAAACGGTGTTGACGACACTGGGTGTCGCGCCCAGGAGACGCAAAGCGACGTCGAGATGTCCTTGTCTGAGCCCATCGAGAGCGGCCGTGGGTCCGAATGGGTCGGCGTTTCCTGCACGCCTGCGGGCCGGCCCGCCCCGGCCCGTCCCCGAGTGGTGGACGCCGGCCGGTACAGGTGTGGCGGCATCCGGCGTTGATCGCGGATATTCTCGCGGCCTTGAGGAGCATCCGCACGCTGCTCGTCGCCAACCGGAGCGAGATCGCGATCCGCGTCTTCCGCGCGGCCACCGAACTCGGCCTGAAGACCGTGGCGATCTACTCGCGCCAGGATCGGTTCGCCCTCCACCGCTTCAAGGCCGACGAGGCCTACCTCGTCGGTGGCGGTCAAGACCCTGTACGGGCCTACCTGGGAATCGACGAGATCATGCGGGTGGCCCGCGAGGCGGACGCTGATGCCATCCACCCGGGCTACGGCTTCCTGGCCGAGAACCCCGAGCTGGCGGAGGCCTGCGCGCGCGAGGGGCTGACGTGGATCGGCCCCCCCGCCGAGGTGATGGAGCGACTGGGCGACAAGGTGGCGGCGCGTGAGCTGGCCCAGCGAGCCGGGGTGCCGGTCATGCCCGCCACGGAAGTCTTGCCCGACGATGCGCACGGTGTGCAGCGACTCGGCGAGACGATCGGCTACCCACTGATGATCAAGGCCAGTTGGGGCGGCGGCGGCCGCGGCATGCGCGTCGTCGACGATCCGGCCGACCTCGCCGAGCACATCGCCGCGGCGCGGCGGGAGGCGGGCGCCGCCTTCGGGCGCGAGGATGTCTTCCTCGAGCGCCTGGTGAAGCGCGCGCGCCACCTGGAGGTCCAGACCCTCGCCGACGAAGCGGGTCAGGTGGTGCACCTCTACGAGCGCGACTGCACGGTGCAGCGGCGCCACCAGAAGGTGGTGGAGCGAGCGCCGGCACCGGCGCTCGACCCCGCCACGCGGCGCGAGCTCTGCGAGGCCGCCGTACGCGTCATGCGCGAGGCCGGCTATCGCAACGCGGGCACCGTGGAGTTCCTGCAGGATGTCGACAGCGGAGAGTTCTTCTTCATCGAGGTCAACCCGCGAATCCAGGTGGAGCACACCGTGACCGAGATGGTCACCGGCGTGGACCTCGTCAAGGCGCAGATCCGCATCGCGGAGGGCGCTTCCATCGGCACGCCCCAGAGCGGCGTGCCGGCGCAGGCGGATGTGCGGCTGGACGGCCACGCCCTGCAGTGCCGCGCGACCACGGAGGACCCCGAGAACAACTTCGCCCCCGACCATGGACGCATCACCACCTACCGCGAGGCGACCGGGTTCGGCATCCGCCTCGACGGCGGCACGGCCTACGCCGGGGCGGAGGTGACCCCGTTCTACGACTCGCTGCTCGAGAAGATCACGGCCTGGGCCCCGACGCCCGAGGAGGCGGTGGCCAGGATGGAGCGCGCGCTGCGCGAGTTCCGCATCCGCGGGGTCAAGACCAACCTCTTCTTCCTCGAGGGTCTGATCGCCCATCCCCGCTTCCAGGCGGGCGAGGTCACCACGCGCTTCGTCGACGAGACCCCCGAGCTCTTCGACTTCGCGCAGCCGCGCGACCGCGGAACCCGTCTGCTGGACTTCATTGGGGAGGTGCTGGTCACCGGCAACCCGGAGGTGGCGGGCCAGCCCGACCCCGGCCCGCTCCCTGCGGCGCCGGTGCCCGAAGTGCCCTACCGCTCAGACCTCGAGCGGGGTACGCGCGATCTCCTGCGAGAGCTCGGTCCGGAGGACTTCGCGCGCTGGATGCGAGCGCAGGAGCGACTGCTGTTGACCGACACTAGCTTCCGCGACGCCCACCAGTCGCT
>DASZCY010000092.1:0-10041 GCA_035942615.1 Solirubrobacteraceae bacterium
CCCCCGGTCACCGGCGCCCGCTCCGCGCCCGTGGCGGCCCCGCGACGCACCGATGCGGCGTCAGTCTGGGAGACCGCCTGCTCGGCGTCCGAGGCGGCGCCCACGACGGCGGGCGGCTCGGCCACCGGCTCTTCCGCCCCCGACCCCGGGCGCAGCACCGTCAGCCAGGCGACGGCCAGAACGATGACGGCGCCCAGGGCGGAGGGGGCGGGAGACCTGATCCATCGCCCCGTCGTATCGGCGGCGCTATGAGGCGCCTTGAGGACCGCCCGTGGCGGGTGGACGGCGACCGCTCAGCCGGTGTCGCGCCGCGCGGCCTGCGCGTCGTGCTCGGCCAAGAGGACCCCCGTGCCCTCGCACCACGGGCACGTCACCTCCGAGCGCTCGCCGCCCAGATGGGAGATCACCTTGCCCGTCGCGCGGCACGGCGGGCAGGGACGGTCGGCTGGCTGGGTCTCCTCGTCGGCCAAGGGCGCGGCAGCATAGCCTCGCCCGGGTCATGGACGCGACGGGCCGCTACGCCCCCTCGCCCACCGGTCCACTGCACCTGGGCAATCTGCGCACCGCGCTGCTGGCGTGGCTGTTCGCGCGCTCGCGGGGCGCGCGCTTCCTCGTGCGCGTCGAGGACCTCGACCACGCGCGCGTACGCCCGGGGATCGAGTCCCGCCAGCTGGCCGACCTGGCCGCCCTGGGACTGGACTGGGACGAGGCGCCGGTGCGCCAGTCGGAGCGCACGGAGCTGTACGCCGCGGCGATCGCCCACCTGGATGAGGCAGGCCTGCTGTACCCGTGCTTCTGCACGCGCGCGGAGATCCGAGAGGCCGTGGGCGCGCCCCACGGGCCGCTGCTAGAGCGCGCCTACCCCGGCACCTGCCGCGAGCTGACCGCCGCCCGGCGCGCCCGCCACGAGCGTGATGGGCGCCCACCGGCGCTGCGGGTGCGCAGCGACTACGAGGCGCTGGGCTTCGTCGACGCGCTGCACGGCGAGCAGGCGGGCGTGGTCGACGACGTGGTCGTGCGCCGCAACGACGGCGCACCCGCCTACAACCTGGCCGTGGTGGTCGACGACGCCGCCCAGGGCGTCGGCGAGGTGGTGCGCGGCGACGACCTGCTGGACACCACGCCGCGCCAGCTGCTGCTGGCCCGCCTGCTCGCCCTGCCCGTGCCCCGCTTCGCGCACGTCCCGCTGGTGCTGGGGCCCGACGGCGCCCGGCTGGCCAAGCGCCACGGAGCGGTCACCCTGGCCGACCGCGTCGCCGCCGGCGACTCTCCCGCGGACGTGCGGGCCTGGTGCGCACGCAGCGCGGGCCTGGCCGGCGCGGGCGACGACGTCTCCCCCGACGCCCTCGTGCGAGGCTTCGACGCAAGCCGCCTGTCCCGCGCGCCGACGGTGTGGACAGGCGGCTGAACCAGCCGCACCGCAACCCCGCCCCCGCCGATCGGTTCACACCCCGAATGCCCGCCACCTTCACCCGCACCGCCCGGCGTACCGCCGCCACCACCGCGGCCGCTGCCCTCGCCGCCCTGTCGGGCGCGGCCGGCGCCGCGCCCGCCCAGGCCGCCGTGACCATCGACGGTCGCGGCTTCGGTCACGGGGTCGGGATGTCCCAGTTCGGCGCCTACGGCTTCGCCCTGCGCGAGAACCGCACCTACCGCTCGATCCTGCGCCACTACTACACCGGCACCCAGATCGACGAGGTCGACGCCAGGCGCATCCGCGTGCTGCTCAAGCGCTCGTCGTCCATGACGGTCTGCCGGGTCACCCGCGCGCGCGACGCCCGCGGCGTGGTCACCGGGCTCACGGCGGGCACCTCCTACCGCTTCTCTCCGGCAGGCGGCGCCAGCCTGCGGGTGCACAACACCGACACGGGTTCGCGCGTGCGCACCATGCGCGCTCCCGTGCGCCTGACCGGCGGCAGCCGCACCTGCCTGCGCGGCAGCGCCGAGAACGGCGTGGCCGACGGGCAGTACCGCGGGGCGATGGCGCTGCATCGCGTGGGCTCCACGGTGCAGGCCGTCAACGACGTGCACAGCCGCCACTACCTGTACGGCGTGGTGCCCGCCGAGGTGCCGACGTCCTGGCCGCTGGAGGCGGTCAAGGCCCAGGCCGTCGCCGCGCGCTCCTACGCACTGCGCTCCCTGCGCCCCGGCGCGACGTTCGACGTCTTCGCCGACACCCGCTCGCAGGTCTACAAGGGCTTTGCCGGCGAGGATGCCCGCGGCCGGCAGGCCGTGCGCGAGACCCGCGAGGAGGTCGTCACCTACGGGGGTCAGATCGCCCAGACCTTCTTCTTCTCCACCTCCGGCGGGCGCACGACGTCCAACGAGTCGGGCTTCGGCGGCGGCGAGCCCCTGCCCTACCTGCGCCCCGTCGACGATCCCCATGACGACATCTCGCCCGTGCACACCTGGCGGTCGACCTTCGGCGACGGCCAGGTGGCCCAGAAGCTCGGCGTGGGAGGCGCGCTCAGGTCGATCCGCGTGGTCGAGCGCGGCAGCGACGACCGTGTGCGCCGGGTCGAGGTGCGCGGCAGCGGCGGCACCCGCACGCTGACCGGCGCCGAGGTACGCAGCCGTCTGGGGCTGCGCTCCACCTGGTTCTCCATCGGCTGAGGGTCGGCGAAGGCGGAAGTGGCCCGCAGACGGGCCCCGAGGGGTTCTCGGTGCCGCGAGGGGGCCCGCGAGGTAGGGTCCGCCCCTGACATGGCGGCGCTGGCCGAATCCGCCAGCATCGCCGATCTCGCCCGCCGCGCGCGCGAGGCGGGACGGCTGGCCATCGACACCGAGTTCATGGGCGAGGGGCGCTACCGCCCTCTGCTGTGCCTGGCCCAGGTGGCGGTGCCCCTCGAGGGCCACCCCGACGGGGTGCGCGTCGAGGTCGTCGACCCCCTCGACGAGAGCGTCGACCCCGGGCCCCTGGCCGCCGCGCTGGCCGACCCGGGCATCGAGGTGGTCATGCACTCCGCCCGCCAGGATGTCGCGCTGCTGCGGCGCACTTGGCGCACCGCGATCACCGCCCTGTTCGACACCCAGCTGGCCGCGGGCTTCGCGGGGCTGCGCGCGCAGCTGGGCTACGAGGCGATGATCTTCGAGGTCCTGGGGGTGCGCCTGGGCAAGTCGGCCTCCTTCACGCGCTGGGATGCCCGGCCGCTGAGCGAGGAGCAGGTCGCCTACGCGCGCGACGACGTGCGTCACCTGCTCCAGCTCGCCGACGCCTTGCAGGAGCGCCTGCGCGAGCGCGGGCGCCTGGAGTGGGCACGCGAGGAGTGCCATGCGCTCGAGCGGGTCTCCGACGAGCGCGAGCCAGAGGCGATCTTCGCCAAGCTGCCGCGCGTCAACGGCCTGAACGCCCGCGCGCGGGCGGTGGCCCGCGAGCTGGTGGACTGGCGCGAGGAGGCCGCTCGTGAGTCCGACCGGCCCGTGCCCTCGGTCCTCAACGACGCCGCGCTGGTCGAGGTGGCCAAGCGCAAGCCCGCGAGCCTCGACGCGCTCGGCCAGATGCGCGGCCTCAACGAGCCCACGCTGCGGCGGCGGGGCCGGGCGCTGCTGGCGGCGGTGGAGCGGGGGCGCGTCCGCGAGCCGATCCCCTCCGAGGAGGAGCGACAGGCAGCGCCCGACCCCGCCGACGCGCCGCTCATCGCGCTGGCCGAGGCGCTGGTGCGCACCCGCGCCGCCGAGGGCGGCCTGGCCTACGAGCTGATCGCCGCACGCGGCGATCTTCAGCGGGTGGTCACCAGTGTGCGCCGCGGCCAGCCCGAGCCCGACGTGCGCACGCTGCGGGGCTGGCGGCGCGAGCTGGTCGGCGCCGAGCTGCTGGAGCTGCTGGCCGGGCGGCGCGCGTTGGCGGTGGACGGCGCCCTGCGGGTGACGGTCAAGGGCGCTCCCTGACGTTCTTGGATGCGCAACGACAGGCCCTAGACTCTCGCGAGGATGGCCGACCGCACGCCGCGTAGCCGCCCCGGCGCCCGCAACGACGAAGCTCCGGATCCCTGGCGTGTCGAGGGTCGACGCGACGGCGACCGCACCGGCGGCTCCGACGGTCGGGGGCGCTTTCCCTCGCCTTTCGGGCGCACCCTGCTGCTCGTCTTCCTGGCCGTCATCGTGGTCAACGTGCTGCTCGCCGAGCGGCTGCCCGAGGACGGCGAGCGCTCCGACGTCTCCTACACCTTCTTCCTCGAACAGGTCGAGCGGGGCAACGTCAGCGAGGTCAACTCCCAGGGCGACGTCATCCAGGGCGACTTCGAGCGGGCGGTGCGCCCGCCCAAGCAGCCCGATGCGCCCGCGGACGCGGGGACGCCCGAGCCCGCCGAGCAGTTCGAGACGGTCCTGCCCGCCTTCGCGCTGGACACCGACCTGCTGCAGACCCTGCGCGAGAACAGGGTCCAGGTCAACGCCGACACGCTGGACGAGGGCCGCTCGTTCCTGCTGGACTTTCTGCTCTTCTTCGGCCCGACACTGCTCATCTTCGGGCTCATCTTCTACGTCTTCCGCCGCGCGGCCAAGCAGGGCGGCATGGGCGGGATGGGCGGGATGGGCGGCCTGGGCCGCTCCAAGGCCAAGCGCTACGACGCCACCCAGCAGCGCGTGAAGTTCGACGATGTGGCCGGCATCGACGAGGCCGAGGACGAGCTCGTGGAGATCGTCGACTTTCTCAAGAACCCCGACCGCTACCGCAAGCTGGGCGCGGCCATCCCCAAGGGCGTGCTGCTCAGCGGTCCGCCGGGGACCGGCAAGACGTTGCTGGCCCGTGCGGTGGCCGGCGAGGCCGACGTGCCCTTCTTCTCCATGTCGGCCTCCGAGTTCATCGAGATGGTCGTCGGCGTGGGCGCCTCGCGCGTGCGCGACCTGTTCGAGCAGGCCAAGAAGACCGCCCCCGCGATCATCTTCATCGACGAGCTGGATGCCATCGGGCGCCAGCGCGGGGGCTCGGGCGGAGGCATGGGCGGCCACGACGAGCGCGAGCAGACGCTCAACCAGATCCTCACCGAGATGGACGGCTTCACCGGCTCGGAGGGCGTGATCGTGCTGGCGGCCACCAATCGTCCCGACGTCCTCGACGCGGCGCTGCTACGCCCGGGGCGCTTTGACCGTCGCGTCCATGTCAACCCCCCCGACAAGGACGGGCGGCGCCTGATCCTCGAGGTCCACACCCGCTCGGTGCCCCTCGACGACGAGGTGCGCCTGGCCGACATCGCGGCCACCACGCCGGGCATGGTGGGCGCCGACCTGCGCAACCTGGTCAACGAGGCGGCGCTGCTGGCCGCCCGGCGCGACCACCAGCGCGTGCGCACCGAGGACTCCACCGACGCCATGGAGCGCATCGTGCTGGGCGCTGAACGGCGCATCACGATCTCACCGGCCGAGCGCGAGCGCACCGCCCACCACGAGGCCGGGCACGCGGTGCTGGGCATGCTCGAGCCGGGTGCCGACCCCGTGCGCAAGGTCTCCATCGTGCCCCGCGGCCGCGCGCTGGGGGTGACCTTCCAGGCCCCCGAGACCGACCGCTACGGCTTTGACGCCGAGTATTTGCACGGCAAGATCGTTGGCGCCCTGGGCGGCCGCGCGGCCGAGCAGATCATCTACGGCAACGTCACCACGGGCGCCGAGTCCGACCTCGAGCAGGTCACCAACATCGCCCGACAGATGGTGGGCCGCTGGGGCATGAGCGAGCGCATCGGCCTGGTGTCGGTGCTCCCCCGCCCCGACGACGGGCCCCTGTTTCCCGGCGTGGAGGGCCCCTCGGACGCCACCCGCGAGCTGGTCGACGAGGAGGTGCGGCGCATCGTGGAGGGCTGCTACGACCGGGCGGTGTCGATGCTGACCGACAACCGCGACAAGCTCGAGTCCCTCGCCGGTGCCCTGCTGGAGCACGAGACCCTCGACGAGGACGACGCGCTGCAGGCGGCGGGCTTCGAGCGCCGTCCCCAGGCGGTCGACAAGGGCGGCAAGGAGGCGACGATCAGCGCGCGTGACGAGCCCGGCGACCCGTCGACGGCCCCCTAGGAGACACCGGTGACCCGGGTCACCTCGGCCACCGAGGTGCGTCCCAGGCCGATCTTCTCGAGCCCGTCGTCGCGCAAGCGGCGCATCCCCTCGCGCACCGCGACCTCGGCGATGTCGTCGGCCGGCGCACGCGTGACCGCCAGGCGGCGGATCTCGTCGCTCATGCGCATCACCTCGTAGAGGCCGATGCGGCCCTTGTAGCCGCTGCCCCCGCAGCGGGTGCAGCCGACGGGCTCGTAGGCCTCCACGTCGAACTTCGCATGGAAGCCGTGCTCGCGCAGGACCTCGGCGGAGACGATCGTCCGCGCCTTGCACTGCGAGCACAGCGTGCGCGCCAGGCGCTGGGCGACCACGCAGTCGATGGCGCTGGCCACCAGAAACGGCTCGATGCCCATCTCGATCAGGCGGGTGATCGCGGTGGGGGCGTCGTTGGTGTGCAGGGTGGACAGCACCAGGTGGCCGGTCAGCGCCGCCTCGACGGCGATCTGCGCGGTCTCGCGGTCACGGACCTCGCCGACCATGATCACGTCGGGGTCCGCGCGCATCATCGAGCGCAGGCCGGTGGAGAAGTGAAGCCCGGCGCGAGGGTTGACCTGCACCTGGGTGAGGCCCTCGAGCTGGTACTCGACGGGGTCCTCGATGGTGATGATGTTCTTCTCGGGGGTGTTGAGCTCGCGCAGGGCCGCGTAGAGGGTGGTGGACTTCCCCGAGCCGGTCGGCCCCGTGGCCAGCACGGCCCCGTGGGAGCGCCCGACCGAGCGGCGAAAGCGCTCTCGGTCGCCCTCCCCCATCCCCAGACGGTCGAGGTCCATGACCACCGCGTCCTTGTCGAGGATGCGCATGACCACCGCCTCGCCGTGCACGCTGGGCAGCGTGACCACGCGAAGGTCGATCTGGCGCGCGTCGACCACCAGGCCGATGCGCCCGTCCTGAGGCAGGCGGCGCTCGGCGATGTCCAGGTCGCACATGATTTTCACCCGCGAGACGACGCCATTGACCATCCGCTTGGGCACTGAGGTGGTCTCCGACAGCACGCCGTCCACCCGGAAGCGGACCCGCAGTCCGTGCGCGTCGGGCTCGAGGTGCACGTCGCTGGCCCCGCGCTCCACCGCCTGGGCGACGATCTGGTTGACCAGCTTGACCACGGGCGCGTCGTCGGCCGACTCGCGCAGCTCGACGATCTCGCCGCCGGTCTCCTGGTCCTCCTCCTCGACCGACGCGTCGCGGACCATGTCGTCCAGGCTGGTCAGGCGCCCCAGCAAGGCGCTGATGTCCTCCGCGGAGGCCACGGCGGGACGCACCTCCAGGCCGGTGATCATCCCGATGTCATCCAGGGCCACGATGTTGGTGGGATCGGCCATGGCCACCAGCAGCGTGCGCTCGTCACTGCGCGCGACCGGCACGGCCTCGTAGCGCTTGGCCACTGCGGAGGACAGCAGCGTGGCGGCCGACATGTCGACCTCGAAGAGGGTGAGGTCTAGATGGTCGAGCCCATGGCGCTCGGCAATGGCGCGCGCCATCGCGTCCCGGGTGACCGCACCGGACTGCAGCAGCACCCTCTCGGGAGTGGTGCCCTGCCCGCGCGCGGTGGCCACCGCCGTCTCCACGACCTCGCGTTCGGCGAGGCCCATCTCCACGAGGACGTCGGTGAGGAAGCGCGGCGTGCCGCTCGGCCGGCGGCCCGGGCGGGTGACGCCCTTCCCGCGCTCGTCGGCGGCCGGCGGCCCGGCCGGGCGCTCGTCCCCCCGCCCGCTGGCGGGATCGGGCGCGTCCGACCCGTCGTCGGACACGGCGCGCAGGGCGGTCATTCCCCGCGCGCGGCGCGGCGCATGACCTCGAGGGGCGCGGGCGTTGCGGTCCAGCGCTCGAGCGAGAGGGCCCCCTGGCGCACCAGCACCTCGAGCCCGTCGACCGTCCCGGCGCCGCGGGCGCGTGCGCGGGCGACGAGCGAGGTCTCGCCCGCCGTGTAGACCAGATCGACCACATGGACGCCCACGTTCAGAGCATCGTCATCCACGGGCAGATCCTTGAGCTGGTCGCTTCCCGCCGCGAGGCCGGCGGCGGTGCAGTGCACCAGCAGATCGAAGCTCGGCAGCGGCCCCTCCACCACCTCGACGCCCAGCTCGCCGGCCAGCTCGCGCGCCCGCTGCGTGGTCCGGTTCCAGACGCTGACCCGCGCGGCGCCCGCCTCGCGCAGGGCCCAGGCCGCCGCCCGCGCGCTGCCACCGGCGCCGAGGACGACGGCACGGGCCCCGCGCGGGTCGCGCGGCAGCGCGGCCAGCAGGCCGGGGGCGTCGGTGTTGTCGGCGTGGATCGAAAATCCCTCGCGCCCGCCCGCGAAGCTCAGGGTGTTGGCCGCCCCGATCGCGCGTGCGCTCGCGTCGGCCGTGTCGGCCAGCGCCAGCGCGGCCTCCTTGTGGGGCACGGTGACGTTGGCGCCCGCAAAGCCGGCACGAGGCAGGGCGCGCACGGTCTCCTCGAACAGGTGCGGGGGGACGGGGAGGTGCTGGTAGCTCCACTCCGCGTCGAGGCCCAGCTCGCGCAGTGCGGCGGTGTGCATGGCGGGGGAGCGGCTGTGGGCGACGGGCCACCCCAGGACGCCCAAGCGCGGCATCAGGGGTGCCGAAGGCGGCCATATGGCTGCCTGAGGTGGGTCCCCAGGTCGCGCAAGCGACGCCTCCTCCGATCAGCAGTTGGTGGGCGAGCGACCGCCGGCGCGCTCGCGCGCCTGGTTGTAGCGCGCGACGTCCTGCTGGAACTGGGCGTCGGTGGAGGAGAAGGCGTGCTCACCGCACGTGCCCGGCTTGACCACGTAGAACAGGAAGTCCTTGTCGGCCGGGTTGGCGGCGGCCTCGATGGAGTCAAGGCCCGGGTTGCCGATCGGGGTGGGAGGCAGACCGGTGCGCGTACGCGTGTTGTAGGGCCCGTCGGCCTGCAGCTCGCTCTGGCGCAGCGGGCTGTCCCAGTTGTCGTTGGCGTAGCGGATCGTCGCGTCGATGCCCAGGGGCATCCCGTCGCGCAGGCGGTTGTGGATGACCGCAGCGACGAGGGGACGCTCCTCGGGCCGCTGGGCCTCGCGCTCGACCATCGAGGCGATGACCAGCACCTCGTAGGGGGTGAGGTTGCGTCGCTTGGCCTCGGCCATGTCGACCTGGGCGACGTTGTCCTCGAAGGCCTTGAGCTGCAGGGAGACGAGATCCTCGGCGTCGCCTTCGCGGGGGACCTCGTAGGTGGCCGGAAAGAGAAAGCCCTCGAGCGAGTCAGTGCCCGCGGGGGCGTCGAAGTCCTTCTGGGGCCGGAAGCCCCGCTGAGCGCCGGACGCCTCGACGTAGTCGCCTGGAACGCCCGCCTGCTTGATGGTCGGAGCGAGCTCCTGGCGCGACAGCCCCTCGGGGAGGGTGACGTCGATGACCGGCGGCGGAGGGGCCGCCTGCGGCGGCGTGGACAGCGCGGTGATGGCCGCGCCGTAGGACATCCCCTCGCGCAGGTCGTACTTGCCCGAGCGCAGCCCGCCGCGCTCGCCCGAGAGGATGGTGCGCACGCGGAAGAAGAAGCCCGAGTCGACGACGCCCTCCTCGGCCAGGAGGGTGCCGATCTCCCCCGCCCCGGCGCCGTCGGGGATCCGCACGGACACCCGCTCACCGCCCTCGCCCGCGAAGGGCTGGAAGAGGGACAACAGCAGCCAGACCACGAGCAGGACGGGGACCAGCACCACGGCCAGGGCCAGCGGCCGCGACGTTCCCATCCCGCGCGGGGATGCCCGGCCGGGCTCGGGAGCATCGGGCGGCCCGTCGCCGCCGCCGTCGGAGGCCGCGCCCCCACCGCCGGATGCCTGGACTTCGCGCACGCGCGGGGGCGGCGGACCCACGCCTCCGACGCGCCGCGCACGGGGCATGCGCCGCGGGGAGCGCTTGCTCGGAAGCGGCGGGGTCTCGGGCAGTCGGGGCCGCGAGGCACTGTCGGCGGCCACCGCCTTCCCGTCCACCGACTCGGGCGCGTCCGCTACCGACTCGGCCTCCTCGCCGCGCTCCCGACCGT
>DASZCY010000093.1:0-6451 GCA_035942615.1 Solirubrobacteraceae bacterium
GTACGGGGTCGACGCCAACGGCGACAAGAAGAAGGACCCGTACAACCCCGTCGATGCCATCTTCGCGGCTGCGCGCTACCTCAGGGCCGCCGGTGCCGAGAAGGACCTGCGCAAGGCGATCTTCGCCTACAACCACGCCGACTGGTACGTCAACTCGGTCCTCATGCGCGCGAGGCTCATCGCCGGCCTGCCCCCCGCCTTCGTGGGCGCCCTCTCCGGCCTGACCGAGGGCATCTTCCCGGTGGCCGCCACCGCCCGCTACGCCGACGACCTGGCCGAGGAGGCCACGAACCGCCGCGTGGCCCGCGGGCGCAACGCCGCCGTTCCTGTCGAGAGCAGTGCCGACCGCCGCGGCATCCGCATCTACGCCAAGCCCGGCTCGCGTCTCACCGCCGTCCAGGACGGCGAGGTGGTCAAGGTCGGCGAGTCCGAGCGCCTCGGTCGCTTTGTCCAGCTGCGCGACGTCTTTGGCAACACCTACACCTACGCGCACGTGGGTGAGGTCGCCGAGCGCGTCGCCGTGCCCAAGGCCCCCAAGGGCGGGGAGGGCGACGACGCCGCCGAGCCGCCGCGCGACCCGAAGCCGACCGCCCCGGCCTCGGCCGGCAGGCAGAGGCCCGCCGCCAGCGGGCGCTCAAGCGATCCCTCGCCGCGCGAGCCGGAGGCCTCCCGCGGGGGCCTCACCCGCGGGCTGGCCAAGCAGCGTCTGTTCGCCAACCCGCAGCGTCCGCGCGCGTACCGGGCGGGCGGACGCGAGCAACTGCTCAACACGGCGACCGCGCTGCCCGGCAACGTCGAGCTCGACGAGTACTTCACCCTCAGGTACGGCCTGAGCCGTGAGGACGTCGAGTTGCGCCCGCTGCGCAAGGGCACGCGCGTCATCGCCGGCACGGTGCTGGGTCGCGTGGGCGAGGCGCCCGACGGCGCAGATTCCAACGTGCTCTTCGAGGTCCGCCCTGCGGGTCGCGGTGCCCCGCGCATCGACCCCAAGCCGATCCTCGACGGTTGGAAGCTGCTGGAGACCAGCGCGACCTACCGCGCCGAGGGGCGCAACCCGTTCTTCGGGCCCGACGCCAAGAAGGCCACCATCGGCCAGATCCTGCTCATGAGCAAGACGCAGCTGCAGCGCCGGGTGCTGCGCGACCCGCGCATCGAGATCCACCCCTGCGGGCGGCAGGACGTGCGCGGAGGGCGCATCGACCGCCGCGTGCTGGCCTCACTGGCGTTCCTGTCCGCCAGCGGCATGCGCCCGACGGTCACCAGCCTGCGCTGCGGGCGAGAGACGACCCTCACCGCGAGCGGCAACGTCTCGCATCACAGCTCGGGCAACGCGGTGGACATCGCGCGCGTCAACGGCAAGCCGATCCTGGGCAACCAGGGCAAGGGCTCGATCACCGACATCGCGGTGCGGCGCCTGCTCACGCTGCAGGGCACCATGAAGCCGGCCCAGATCATCACGCTCATGCGCTACGAGGGCACCGACAACACCTATGCGATGGGCGACCACGCCGACCACATACACGTCGGCTTCCGGCCCCAGTACGACCCGAACACGCCGGAGGGCCGGCGCATGGAGTCCGTGCTCAAGCCGGGACAGTGGATCAAGCTGCTCGACCGCCTCAACGACATCGACAACCCGACGGTCCGCAGGCGGCCGTCGAACGAGGCGATCGATGTCGGTCCCAGGCGGCGCGACGGCGACTAGCTGGCCCTCTTCGCCTTCTGCCAGCTCGAGTTCCCCTGGCTCCTGGGGCCCGCGCCGGGACGCTATCTGCTGCGTGAGCGCGCGGGGGAGGAGGCCGGCCACGTTCTCGTGATCGGCGAGCTGGGCGCCCCCGAACGCCGGCGCCTGCGCGGCCGCCGGCCGCGGCAGGCCCAGCCGGGGCCCGAGCCGGTGGCCACCGGACGCGCCACGCTGGTGGACACGGCGGCGTTGGACAGTGACGGGGCGGCCGCCCGTTGGCTGGCGGGCGCCGACCTCGAGGCGCTGGCGGACGAGTCGCTGGCGCGCCTGAACCGCGCCCTGCATGCGCACCGGCTGTCGGTGGCCGATCCCGGCGCCCACGAGGTGCGCCGCGAGCAGGCGTTGGTGGTCCGCGCAGGCTACGGGGAGGGCGAGCAGGTGTCCAAGGGGCGCTGGAGTCGGGCCCGCAGCCTGCCCGCCGCGCACGGCCCAGGCCGCCGTGGGGGGCGGCCGGCGATGCGTGCCCAGGAGCGCCTGGCTGCTCTGCTGGACGGGCGCGACGCGCCGCTGGTCTGCGAGGAGCTCGCGCTGCGCGCCCGTACAGACGTGGACGCGGGCCGCGATCGCGAGGCCGCGCTGCAGCTGCGCGCGGCCTTCGACGCAGCCCTGGCCGAGCTGCCCGCCTACGCCGACGGGCACCAGCTCAGCGAGCGCCTCGACGCGCTGGCCGCCGCCCGCACCGGCGTCGACGCCGCTGCGCTCGCCGCGCTGGTCGGAGGGCTCGACGAGGTCCGCGCCCAGGAGCTCGAACAGGCCCTGCGCCGCCTCGAGGCCGCCCTGCGCGCGCGGGGCGCCCAAGAGGGTTGAGGAGGCGGCCTGACGCGGGTCGCTCAGCCCGCGTCGTGCACGGCCTGCCACGCCACCGCGCCGAGGCGCTCCTCGGCGGTGGTCAGCGCGTCCTCGTCGATGCGCTCGCGGCCGTCCGATCCCAGCAGATCGGTCACCGCAAGCAGCGTCGCCGCGCGCAGGCCGCGACGCTGGGCGACGGCCAGCAGCGCGGCGGTCTCCATCTCCACGGCCAGCGCGCCCTGGTCGGCCCACTCGTGCCCACGCCCGTGCCGGGGATCGTAGAAGAGGTCGGTGGAGACGACCAGGCCGGCGCGGGCGCCGTCGCCGGCGGCCGCGATCAGGCGCTGGACCAAGGCGGGATCACCGGCACGCATGGGGCCGCCCGCAAAGGCGCGGCTCGCCCCGTCCTCACCAAGGGCCTGCGTGGCCACCACGAGGTCACCGAGGGCGAGATCCGCCCCCAGGGCGCCGCACGTCCCCACCCGCACCGCGACCTCCACGCCCACGTCGGCCAGCTCCTCGAGCACGATGGCGGCGCTCGGACCTCCCATGCCGGTGGCCTGCACCAACAGCCCTGCCCCGTCGGCCGCCGTGCCGGCGTAGCCCCACAATCCCCGGTGGTGGTTGAACATGCGCGGCGCGTCCAGCAGCGCCTGGGCCAGGCGCAGGGCGCGGCCGGGATCCCCAGGCAACAGGGCGCGGGAGGCCGGCTCGGCGGTGGGGCGCAGGTGGATGCCCATCGAGGCGCGCGAGGATAGAGTCCGGGCGATGGCCAAGGGCTCTGACGAGCAGGACCGCCCGCCGCGCGGGTCGCGGGCCGACGCGGTGCGCGCCGCGGTGGACCAGGCTTTCCACGCCGGGCAGGCGCAGGTCAGCCGCGAGCGCGACCGCGCCCAGCGTCAGGCCCAGGGCGTCTTCGAGGAGCTCACCCATGTCGTCGCACGCGCGAGAGAGACGCTCGACGAGCTGCGCCCGTCCTCGGGGGAGGAGCTGCGCGAGCTGCGTGACGGACTGGAAGCGCTCGAGCGCCGCGTGGTCGCGCTGGAGCGCCAGGGCCAGGGCAGCACCGCGGGCCGGTCCTCGCGCGGGCGCTCCTCGTCGGCGCGCTCCTGACTCGGGCGGTGGCCTTCTGCCGCGTCCCCCTCCCGGGGGTCGCCAACGTTGACACGACGGCGCGCGAGGAGTAGGACTGTGGGTACGGATACGGCATCAGGCCTAGGAGCGGGCGTCGCCGGCAACGGCGAGACGTCCGCCAGGCGCCGCCGCTTCGGCGACGAGCGCCGTCGGCCGAACGCAGCCGGGCGACTCCCCGGCGGGCGGCGGGACCACGGTCCCGCCGCTGTCACGTCCGGGGTCGGCCATCGCGCAGAGGCCGCTCGCGGGCTGGAGATCGAACCCGTCCACCTTGCCCAGGCAGGAGGGGGTCTACCGTGCGCGCCGATGACCGACCTCCTCGAGCCCGTCCGGGCCACCGGCCTGCTGCCCGGCGGCCAGCCCGTCGTGGTGCTGCTGTCGGGCGGACGCGACTCGGTCTGCCTGCTGGACTGTGCGGTGCGCCTGGCCGGTGGCGGGGTGAGCGCGCTGCACATCGACCATGGGCTGCGCGCGGCGGCCGCCGAGGATGAGGAGCACTGCCGGGCGCTGTGCGATCTGCTCAGCGTGGAGCTCGTGGTGGAGCGCGTCCGTCGCCCCGAGGGCCCGGGCAACCTGCTCGCGTGGGCACGGGAGGCGCGCTACGCGGCGGCACGGCGTGTCGCCGCGCACCGCAACGCGCGGGTCGCTACAGGCCACACCGCCTCCGATCAGGCCGAGACGGTGCTCTACCGCCTGGCTGCCTCCCCCGGGCGTCGGGCGCTGCTGGGCATGACCGCGCGCGAGGACGGGTTGGTGCGCCCGCTGCTGGGGGTCACGCGCGCGCAGACGACCGCCCACTGCCAGGCGCGTGGTCTGACCTGGCGCGAGGACGCGACAAACGACGACCAGGCCTTCGCCCGCGCACGGGTCCGCGGCGGGCTGCTGCCGGCGCTGACGGCCATTCATCCGGGCGCGGAGATCAACGTCGTGCGCACCGCTGCGCTGCTGCGCGAGGAGGCAGCCGTGCTCGACCAGCTGGTGGCCGAGGTGCTCGCTCCCCGTGGGGACCGCATCGCGCGTGATCGCCTCGCCGGGCTTCCCGCCGCCCTGGCGCGCCTGGTCCTGCGCCGACTGGCCGAGGCGACCACCGGCCGTCTGTGCCCCCGCGTGCCGGGGCGCCTGGAGGAGGTCATGGCCCTGCGTGAGGGCGGCGCGCTGGACCTGGGCGAGGGCGCCCGCGCGACGGTGCGTGGCGGCGTGCTGACGGTGCAGCACACGCCCGTGCGTCCGTCGCGCTGACGGCCTGCGACCATCGCTCGCGCTCGCCGCCCGGTCGCCTCGGCCTCGTGGGCGGTTTTCCGGCGGGCGGATAGGGTCTCGAGCGCCATGCGCGACCCTGCCATCGGCGAGATCCTCGTCCAGGCCGACGAGCTCAACCACCGCGTCGTCCAGCTGGGCACCGAGATCGCCCGCGACTACGCCGGACGCGAGCCCGTGCTGCTGGTGGGGGTGCTCAAGGGGGCGTTGTTCTTCCTCTCGGATCTCATGCGCCGCCTCGACGTGGCGTGCGAGGTGGATTTCATGGCCGTGGCCTCCTACGGATCGGCTACCCAGTCCAGCGGGGTGGTGCGCATCCTCAAGGATCTCGATGCGGTGATCGAGGACCGCCACGTGCTGGTGGTCGAGGACATCGTGGACTCCGGGCTGACCCTGCAGTACCTGGTGCGCAACCTGCGCGCCCGGGGCCCGGCATCGCTGGAGGTGTGCGCCCTGCTGACCAAGCCCACCCGGCGCAAGGTCGAGCTGGAGCCCCGCTACGTCGGCTTTGAGATCCCCGACCGCTTCGTGATCGGCTACGGCCTGGATTACCGGGAGAGGTACCGTAACCTCCCCTATGTCGCGGCGCTGCAAGGCGGCGGGCACTAGTGGCGCTGGGGGGGCCTCGAACCGCCCCGCGCCACCCTGCGGGCGCGCCGCCCCACATTGGTACGCTGGCAGGCCTCTCTTGAACGGTCCGACTGCATGAGCCGCTTCTTCAAGAGCGCCGCCTTCCCGATTCTCATCGTGGTGGTGCTCGCCTTCTTCGCCCAGCGCCTGATCAACCCCTCCGACGAGGAGGCGCAGCCCAGCTTCGCCGACTTCCAGACGCAGCTGGCCGACGGCCGGGTGCGCTCCGTCGAGGTCTCCGACCGCGACAACGAGCTGACGGTCACCCTCGACGACCGCACGGAGTACGAGATCGGGTTCACCGCCGCCTACGGCGACCGCCTGGTCGACCAGCTGGGCAGCGCGCGCCGCGAGGGGCGCATCGAGGACTTCGACGTCGAGGGCTCGCAGACCAGTCCGTGGGTTTCCATGCTCACCTGGCTGATCCCCATCGGCCTGTTCATCATCTTCTGGTTGTTTCTGATGAACCAGATGCAGGGCGGCGGCTCCAAGGTCATGTCCTTTGGCAAGTCGCGCGCCAAGCGTCTGTCGGTCGACTCTCCCAAGATCACCTTCCGTGACGTGGCGGGCGCCGACGAGGCCGTCGAGGAGCTGCACGAGATCAAGGAGTTCCTCGAGAACCCCAAGAAGTTCCAGGCCCTGGGCGCGCGCATTCCCAAGGGCGTGCTGCTCTACGGCCCGCCCGGCACCGGCAAGACCCTGCTGGCCCGGGCCGTGGCCGGCGAGGCCGGGGTTCCCTTCTTCTCCATCTCCGGCTCGGACTTCGTCGAGATGTTCGTCGGTGTCGGCGCCAGCCGCGTGCGTGACCTCTTCGAGCAGGCCAAGCAGAACTCGCCCTGCATCATTTTCATGGATGAGATCGACGCCGTAGGCAGGCAGCGCGGCGCAGGGTTAGGG
>DASZCY010000094.1:0-4590 GCA_035942615.1 Solirubrobacteraceae bacterium
CCCCGGTGCGGGTCCACAGGGCCAGTGCGATCCGCCCGCCCGGGCGGGTGACGCGCACCAGCTGGCCCAGCGCGCGGTGGGGCCGCGCGCAGAAGGCGGGCGCGAGAGCCGACCACGTCGCGTCGAAGGTCGCGTCTGCGAAGGGCAGTGCCTCCAGGTCGGCCTCGTGCCAGTCGATCTCGGCCCCCGCGGCCGCGGCGCGCCGGCGCGCCGCGTCGAGCAGCCGCTCGCTGAGGTCGCAGGCGGTGACCAAGGCACCGTGCTCGGCCAGCTCGAGCGCCACGTTGCCGTCGCCACAGCCCGCGTCGAGCGCCCGCTGGCCGGCCACGGGCGGGGCCAGCTCGAGCAGCATTCCCGCCGTCTGGGCCCACAGGCGCCCGTCCGAGCCCTCCCACGCCGTACGCAGGCGGTCACGGACCTCCTCGTGGGCCTCCGCGTCAGCGCC
Organism: Solirubrobacteraceae bacterium; assembly: GCA_035942615.1. GTDB lineage: Bacteria > Actinomycetota > Thermoleophilia > Solirubrobacterales > Solirubrobacteraceae > Siliceabacter. Next base: position 446 of record DASZCY010000094.1, read on the forward strand.
GGCGGTGAGCGGCGGATCCTCGCCTGGGGTCAGGCGCCGCCGCAGCCCGGTGAACAGCCCCCGGCGGGAGACCCGCTCGGCCAGGGGACTACCCGGCGTCGCCGCCGGCGGCGCGCTCGACAGCGTCGTCCTGGGCCCCGCGCTCGACAGCGTCGTCCTGGGCCCCGCGCTCGACGGAGTCGACCTGGGCCCCGCGCTCGACGGCGTCGTCCTGGGCCCCGCGCTCGACGGCGTCGTCCTGGGCCCCGCGCTCGACGGCGTCGCCACCGCCGGTGGCGTCCACGGCGGGGCCGGCGCCGTTGGCCTCGTCCACCTGACCGGCCATCACGGCCTTGGAGGGGCCGAGCATCATCGTCATGTTGCGCCCGTCCTGGGTGGGGCGCTGCTCGACCGCGGCCAGCTCGCTGAGGTCTTCGGCCAGGCGCTGGAGGATGGCCTCGCCGCGCTCGGGGTGAGTGACCTCGCGCCCGCGGAACATGATCGTGATCTTGACCTTGTCCTTGTGGCGCAGGAAGCGCTCGACGTGGCCCTTCTTGGTGGCGTAGTCGTGCTCGGCGATCTTGGGGCGGAACTTGATCTCGCGCACCACGATCGACTGCTGGTGCTTGCGCGCGGCCTTCTGCTTCTGGGCCTGCTCGTACTTGTACTTGGAGTAGTCGAGCACCCGGCAGACCGGGGGACGGGCCTGGGCGGCGACCTCCACCAGATCCAGGTCACGCTCGCGAGCGTAGGCCAGGGCCTCGTCGGTGCGCATCACCCCGACCTGCTGGCCGTCCTCGTCGATGAGGCGGACCTCGGGGACGCGGATGCGGTCGTTGATCCGGGTCTGATCCCGCTCAGGCGGGCGCCGGTCGAACCTCCGGGGGACCGGCACTAGTGTTGTTCCGCGAGCGTCAAGCGGTGCGCGGGCGCTGCAAGGGGGCGAGCGTCGTCTCGATCAAGGTGGCGCAGTGTAGCCCACCGAGCGGGGCCATGCGGGCAGGGACACGCTCGGCGCTCCGTGACAGCGCGGCGCGGCCGACGATGGCCCGGGGTTCCGGCTGGGCTCACTGGGGCGTCTGGGCCACGACGCGACGCGTGAAGGCCTCGACGGCTTCGCTTCCGGTATCGCCGCGGCCGTGCTCGCGGACCGCGATGGTGTCCTCCTCCAGCTCCCGGTCGCCGACCACGAGCATGTAGGGCACCTTGCGCAGCTCCGCCTCGCGGATCTTGCGCCCCACCGACTCCGTGCGCTCGTCCAACGCCGCGCGCACGCCGCCGGCGCGCAGTCGCTCGGCGACCTGGCCGGCGACCTGGGCGTGGCGGTCGGCGATGGGCAGCACGAGCGCCTGGGTGGGCGCCAGCCACACCGGCAGCTCCCCGCCCAGGTGCTCGATGAGGATGCCGATGAAGCGCTCAAAGGAGCCGAACAGCGCGCGGTGGAGCATGACCACGCGGTGCTCGGTGTTGTCGGCAGCGGTGTAGGTGAGGTCGAAGCGTTCGGGCAGCTGGAAGTCCAGCTGCACCGTCCCGAGCTGCCAGGAGCGACCCAGCGAGTCGGTGAAGTGCAGGTCGACCTTGGGGCCGTAGAAGGCGCCGTCGCCCTCGTTGAGCTTGTAGGAGAGCTTCTGGTCGTCCAGTGCCCGCGTCAGCAGCGCCTCCGCCTCGTCCCACTGCGCGTCGTCGCCGATGCGCTCCTCGGGGCGGGTGGACAGCTCCAGGTCGGGCTCGATGCCAAACCGCGCGTACGTGTCGAAGGCCATGTCCAGGCAGCCCTGGACCTCCTCGAGCACCTGCTCGGGCGTGCAGAAGATGTGGGCGTCGTCCTGGGCGAAGTGGCGCACGCGCAGCAGGCCGTGCAGGGCGCCCGAAAGCTCGTTGCGGTGCAGCAGGCCGGGCTCGGAGTAGCGCACCGGAAGGTCGCGGTAGCTCCACCGCTGGAGCTTGAAAAGCTCGCAGTGCCCGGGGCAGTTCATGGGCTTGAGGGCCATCTCGCGCCCCTCGGCCTCCGTGGTGAACATGTGGTCGCGGTACTTGAACCAATGCCCGGAGGTCCGCCACAGGTCGGCGTTGTACAGCTGGGGCGTCTTGACCTCGGTGTAGGCGCGCTCCTCGCACATCGCGCGCGAGAGGGCGATGAGCTGGTTGAAGACCTTGGTGCCCTCGGGCAGCCAGAAGGCCGCCCCGGTGGCCGTGTCCGAGAAGGTGAACAGCCCGAGCTGGGGGCCCAGACGGCGGTGGTCGCTCGCGCGGGCCAGCTCCAGGCGCTCGAGGTGGGCGTCGAGGTCCTTCTGGGACAGAAAGGCGGTGCCGTACACGCGGGTGAGCATCTGGCGGCTCGCGTCGCCGCGCCAGTAGGCGCCGGCCACCGACTGCAGCCGGAAGGCCTTGATGCGCCCCGTGGAGGGCGCGTGCGGCCCGCGGCACAGATCGGTGAAGGGACCGTTGGTGTAGAGCGAGACCGTCTCGACGGGATGGGCGGGGTCCGCATCGCGAACGAGGTCCTCGATCAGCTCCACTTTGAAATCCTGGCCCTCGGCGCGGAAGCGCTCCAGGGCCTCGGCCACGGTGATGTCGGAGCGCACGAAGGGCTCGTCGGCCCGGATGTGCTCACCCATCTTGGCCTCGATGGCCTCGAAGTCCTGGTCGGAGAGGGTCATCCCCTCGGGCACGTCGAAGTCGTAGTAGAAGCCGTCCGCGATGGGCGGGCCGATGGCGATCTTCACCCCCGGATACAGCTCGAGCACCGCGGTGGCCAGCACGTGGGCGGCGTCGTGACGGATGAGCTGCAGGGCGGCGGGTTGGTCGCGCTCGGTGACGATGGTCAGCCGCTGACCCTCTCGCAGTGGGGCGCTCAGGTCGTTGATGTCGCCTTCCTCGCCAACGGCCAGCGCGGCCTTGGCCAGGCGCGCGCCGATGGCCGCCGCGGCGTCGGCGCCGGTGGCGCCGTCGGGGAGCTCCAGCGGCGTGCCGTCGGGGAGGGTCACCTGCACGAGGGCGAGGATATTGGCCTGGCGGCTCTGTGCGGTCGTTCACAGAGCGAACAGGCGTTCGTCGCAGGGTGCTACGGTGGGCCTCTGCCGTGTGGTCACCCGTGCACGCTCCCGGGTGCGTTCCGCGACGGCTAAGAGCGATCGACACCCGATCGGCGTCCCGCCGCAGCGCGATCCCGCGTGCGTGCGCGCGCCGCGACGAAAGGGGGCCCTCCCCCAAATGGTCAAGAAGCGCACCATCGGCGCCTGCGGGGCAGGCGCCCTCCTCACCCCGAGCTTCGTCGCCCTCGCCCAGAGCGACGACGGCGATCCGCGCGTGCGCCCGGTGGTCAACCGGGCCATCCTCGGCGCCGAGGGGCTGGCCGCCGAGGCCGACGCGGCCCAGCACAAGCGTCTCGTGCGCCGCCACCTGGGCGTCGCGCGCCAGTACGCCGACCTCAAGGACATCGAGCTCAACGAGCGCAGCCTGGGCGCGGCCCACCTGGCCAACCCCAGCCGCGAGGTCCGCAGGGACACCCTGGAGCTGCGCGAGGACATGCAGCGCATCGAGGAGCGGCGCGCAGAGCGCCGCGAGGCCCGCGAAGCGCTCGAGGCCCGCTGGGCCGCGGCGAGCTCGGCCACCGCCGCAAGCTCCTCCGGCGGGGGTGGCAGCACCGCCACCGCAGGCTCCTCGGGCGGCGGTGGCAGCGCTCCCACCGGCGGCTCCTCGGGCGGCGGCGCCTCCGCCGGCCTGGAGTCCGTCGCGGCCTGCGAGTCGGGCGGCGACCCCACCGCGGTCAGCCCCGGCGGGCAGTACCGGGGCAAGTACCAGTTCGACCGCCAGACGTGGCAGAGCGTCGGGGGCGCCGGCGACCCCGCCGCCGCGCCCGAGGCCGAGCAGGACCGCCGCGCCGCGCAGCTGCAGGCCCAGCAGGGCTCCTCGCCCTGGCCGGCCTGCGGCGGGTAGGCACGCTGCGTCGACCGGGCGGCGGGCTGGGCCCGCCGCCCGGGTGCTCGCGGGCCTGCGCCGCTGACTGCCTCCTCTCCGCGCCCGTCCGCCTCTAGGCTCGCCCTCCGTGGATTCCCCCGCGCTGCGCGCACAGTTTCCGGTCCTCGACCGGCTCGCCTACCTCAACGCGGGCACCTGCGGCCCCCTCCCCACCCCGGCTGTGGCCGCGATGGCCGCCGCGCTGC
>DASZCY010000095.1:0-5686 GCA_035942615.1 Solirubrobacteraceae bacterium
GCTCACGAAGGCGCCCACGCGGTCGACCCCGTGGGCCAGCAGCACCTCGCGGCCGACGCCCTCCTCGTGCAGGACGGTGGTGCGCGGAAGGCGCTCGGCGATGTAGCGGGCCCGGTCGCGATCTCGCTCCATCACCGTCACACGGACGCCGTCGGCAGCCTCCAGGCGACGGGCCAGCGGGAGCCCGATGCGCCCACCTCCGAAGATCACGACCTCGTCGACCCGGGAGGCGCGCCCCGACAGCTCGCCCACCACGAGGCGGATGTCCTCGCGCGCCGCGGCGACGAGGATGTGGTCGCCGGCGCGGGGGCGGTGACCGGCTTCGGCGGGGATGGCCCGTCCGTCGCGGATCAGCCCGAACACCGCGTTGGGGCGCACGCGGCGGCGCTCTGCCAACGGGCGCCCGATGAGGGGGGAGCGGTCGCCGAGGATGGACTCGGCCACGGCCACCCGGCCCCCGGCGAAGTGCTCCACGTGCACCGCCCCGGGAAGCAGGATGGCCTCGGCGAGATCTTCGGCGGTGGCACGCTCCGGGTTGATCAGGAAGTCGATGCCCAGCTCGTCGCGGGCGAAGGACTCCTCGGGGCCGAAGTAGTCGGGGTCGCGTACCCGGGCGACGGTCCGCCGGGCCCCGAGCTGGTGACCGGCCAGGGCGGCGATGACGTTGGCCTCGTCGCTCTGGGTGACCGCCACGAGCAGATCGGCCTGACCGGCGGACACCTCCCGCAGAAACCGCGGCGAGGCGCCGTTGCCCGCCCGGACGAGCGCATCGAGGTCGGCTTGCAGGGCCTCGACGCGCTCGGCGTCCTGGTCGACGAGCGTCACGTCGTGGCGCTCGGCGCTGAGGGTCCGGGCGACGTTCTGGCCGACCTCGCCGCCGCCGATCACGAGCACGCGCATGGCTACATCCTGCCTGGTCGGGCGCCCGGACCCCGAGGAGCTTGTGTCGCTATCGCGACCTGGGGGCCCGCCTCCGGCGGCCAGGTGGCCGCCTCCGGCACCCCTAAACTGCCCGGCGGGGATGGCCGAACGCAGGCTCCAAGGGCTGCAGCGCGTCCTGGGCGTCAACGCCCTCGTCTCGACGGCCTACGGCAACGTCGGCTCGTCGATCTACTACGCGCTCGGGCTCGTCGCGGGCCTGGCGCTGGGGCTGACCCCGCTGGTGTTCATCATCACCGGCCTCTTCTTCTTCTGCACGGCGGCCACCTACGCGGAGGCCACCGCCATGTTCCCGGAGGCGGGAGGCTCCTCCAGCTTCGCCCGCCGGGCCTTCACCGAGCTGGTCTCCTTCTTCGCCGCCTGGGCGCAGCTGCTCAACTACGTCATCACCATCGCCATCTCGGCGTACTTCGTGTCCAATTACCTGGGCGGGCTGTTCTGGGAGCCGCTGCGGGTCGCGCCGGGCAACATCCTCTTCGGCGCGGCGGTGATCGCCGTCCTGGCCGTCGTCAACGTCGTCGGGGTCAAAGAGTCGGCCAACATCAACGTCGTCCTGGCGGTCGTGGACTTCCTCACCCAGCTTCTGCTGGTGGGCGTGGGGATCGTCCTGGTCCTCGACGTGGACGTGCTCGTGGCCAACGTGGACTTCGGCGTGGCCCCGACCTGGAGGGAGTTCCTGCTGGCCATCCCCATCGGCATGATCGCCTACACGGGCATCGAGACCATCTCCAACATGGCCGAGGAGGCACGCGAGGAGCGCACCACCATCCCGGCGGCGATCAACCGCGTGCGCCTAGCGGTCTTCGCGATCTACTTCACGCTGCCGGTCGTGGCCCTCTCGGCCCTGCCCGTCCGCCGCACCTCCGAGGACGGCTTCCAGACCCTCCTCGGGGTGCCCGCCGAGGAGGGAGGCTTCGCCAGCGACCCGATCCTGGGCGTGGTGCGGGCGCTGGAGCTCGGGCCGCTGCAGACCGCGGGCGAGATCTACGTCGGTCTGCTGGCCGCCACCATCCTGCTGATCGCCACCAATGCGGCGATCATCGGCGTCTCGCGGCTGGTGTACTCGATGGGCATCCACCGCCAGGTGCCCGACGGCCTGCGCCGCCTGCATCGCCGCCACGGCACCCCCTGGGTGGCCATCCTGGTCTTCGGCGTGGTGGCGGTGGTCACCCTCGTCCCCGGGGAGGCCGAGTTCCTGGGCAACATGTACGCCTTCGGGGCGATGCTCTCCTTCACCGTGGCCCACGGCGCGGTCATCGCGCTGCGCCTGCGCGACCCCGAGCGCGAGCGGCCGTATCGGGGGCCGGGCACGCTGCGCGTCGCCGGACGCGAGCTTCCCCTCTTCGCCCTCGTCGGCGGCTCGGGGACCGCGCTGGCCTTCGTGGTGGTGACGGTGCTCAACCCCGAGGTGGCCCTCGCCGGCTCGCTGTGGCTGGTGGTGGGCATCGCTCTCTTCGTGCCCTTCCGCCGCCGGCAGGGGCTGGACCTGACCTCCACGCACAAGGTGGCCGTGCCCCGGCCGGCGACCGAGCGCGAGGCCGAGTACGACGCCGTCCTGGTCGCCTTCGAGGCGCGCGACTTCGTGCCGGAGACCATGGCGACCGCCATCCGCCTGGCCGCGCGCCGGCGGCGGGGCATCCACGTGCTCGCGCTGATCACCGTGCCGGTCAGCTCGCCCCTGGACGCGCGCCTGCCCGAGGCCGAGCTGGCCGCGCAATCGATCATCGAGCAGGCACGGGTCCAGGGCGGACGCCGGGTCACCGGGCACGTGGAGAAGGTTCGCGCCGGGCAGGCGGGCCGGCTCATCGTCGAACAGGCGCGCCAGATGCGCGCCCGCGCGATCATCCTGCCTCTCGCCAGCCGGGGTACCGGTGCCTCGCTGTTTTCCAAGACGGTGGAGACGGTGCTGGCCGACCGGCCCTGCCGCGTGATCCTCGAGACCAGCCCGCGTTCCGCCGAGGCCACCGCCCCGGCGCCGCGGGTTCCCACGGCGGGATAGGTTCTGATGTCATGCCCGAACCTCGCCACGTCCACCGCGGCGCCACGCGCCTGCTGTCGGTGGTGATGGTCCTGCTCGGCGTCGCGGTGCTGGTGCGCACCCTGGACGCCGGCGGAGGGCCGCTCGCGCTCGGCGTCCTGCTGGGTCTCCTGCTCGTGGGGGCCGGCGGTGCGCGTCTGTATCTCGAGCGGCGCTGATGGAGCACACCGTCGACCCGAGGGCCGCCGCGCGGCGCACCCTGGGCTCGCCGGTCCTCTTCTCCGTGATCTGGATGGCGCTGGCCAGCTCCATCTACTTCTCCCTGGGAGTGATCGCCGGCCGCGCCCTGGGTCTCACGCCGCTGATCTTTCTGCTGGCCGGAGGGTTCTTCGTGCTGTGCGCCATGACCTATGTGGAGGGCGCCTCGCTGCACCAGGACCGCGCCGGGGCCACCGTCTTCGCGCGGTACGCGTTCAACGAGCTGTGGAGCTTCGTCGCCGGCTGGGCGGTGATGCTGGACTTCCTCATCCTCGTGGCGGTCACGGCGCTGGTGGCCGTCAACTACGCGGCGACGCTGGTCGCTCCGCTCGACGACGGCGTCCTCGAGCTCGTCGGCGCGCTGGCCGTCGTGGGCTACGTCGCGGTGCGCAACATGCGTGGGTTCTCCTCCACGCGCTACCGCCGGGTGCTGGGGCTGGTCGCGGGCGACCTCCTGCTGCAGGGGCTGATCATCGTGGTCGGCCTTGTCCTGCTCTTTGACCTCGACACGCTCGTCGATCCGATCGACCTGGGCACGGCCCCCCGCTGGGAGGACGTGATCTTCGCGCTGACCATCGCGACGGTGGCCTTCACCGCCCTGGAGTCCGCCTCCGGGCTGGCCGGCGAGGTGATGGTGGGCCGACGCGGGCTCAAGCGACTGGTGGGCAGTGCCAGCCTCACGGTGATCGTCGTCTACGTGGGCATCGCCCTGGTGGCGATCACCGCGCTGCCGGTCAGCGGGGCGGGGACACCCCTTGGCACCACCTACCGCGAGGCGCCGGTCGTCGGTGTGGCCACCGCCTTCGATCCGCCGTGGCTGGCCGCGGCGCTGATGTACGCGGTGGCCGTCCTGGCCACCCTCACGCTGGTGGCGGCGGCCAACTCGGCCATGATGGGCCTTTCACGCCTGGCCTACTCGCTGGCCACCAACCGCCAGATCCCCAGCACGGTCGGCCGGCTGCACCCCACGCGCGCCACGCCGTGGGTCGTCATCGTCGTCGCCGCCCTGCTGTCCGCGGCGCTGCTGGTACCCCGGGACCTGGAGGCCCTGGTGGGCATCTACGCCTTTGGGGCGTTGCTGGCCTTCCTGATCGCCCACCTGGCCATCGTGCGGCTGCGCTTCCGCGAGCCCGACCGCCCGCGCCCCTACCGCATGCCCTTCAACGTGCGCGTCGGCGGCGGCGATCTGCCCCTCCCCGCCGTGCTGGGCGCCCTCGTCGCCGCTGGGCTGCTGGGCACGCTGCTGGTCTTCCACGCGGGTGCCCGCTATGTCGGACTTGGGTGGACGCTGGCGGGTCTCGCCCTCTATGTGAGCTACCGGCGCACAGGGGGCAAGTCGCTGACACGGCGTGTGGTCGTCGCCGCGGAGGCGCTGCGCCGCGAGCCGGTCGCGAGCGAGTTCGGCTCGATCCTCGTGCCGATCCTGGGCACGGCGCTGGACGACGACCTGGTGCAGACCGCGGGCCGCCTGGCCGCTGAGGATGCCGTCGACGGCGACGAGCGCGTCGAGGGCTCGACCATCGAGGCGATCTGGGTCTTCGAGGTGCCCATGGCCCTGCCGCTGGACGCGCGCATGCCCGCCGGTCAGCTCGAGGCCGCGCGCACCGCGCTCGCCCGTGCCAAGGCGGTGGGGGAGGAGTACGAGGGTGTCACCGTGCAGACGGCGACCGTGCGCGGGCGGCGGGCCGGCCAGGCCATCGTAGAGGAGGCGCGCCGGCGCGGCGTCGAGCTGATCGTGATGGGCGCGGAGGAGCCCTCGAAGATCCGCCGCGGCGCGATGCTGGGCGGAAGGGGATCCCTGGATGACTTCGTCGGGGAGGCCACCAAGTACGTCGTGACCCGAGCGCCCTGCCAGGTCATCCTCACCGCACCCCCGGCCGACGAGTAGGCCGCAACGGCGAAATGGGTGACGCGATCATCTAGCATTCCGCGCCATGTTCGTCCTGATCGTCGGTGCGGGACGCGTGGGGTCCTCCGTGGCCCGCTCGGCGCTCGCCTCAGGGCACGACGTCTCGGTGCTGGACGACGATCCCCTCTCCCACGAGCGCCTCGAGGTGGGCCTGGAGGCCAGCTGGGAGGACAGCGGCGGCCGCTTTACGGTCGGCACCGGTATCGAGACCGAGGCGCTGCGCGCCGCCGGGGTGGAGGAGGCCGACGTGTTCATCGCCTCCACCGACGGCGACAACACCAACCTCACCATCGCCCAGATCGCGCGCAAGCGTTATGGCATCGAGCACGTGATCGTGCGGGTGCTCGACCCGGCCCGCTCCGACTGGTACGGCGAGCAGCATCAGCTGCGCACCATCTGTCCGACCAAGCACGCCATCGAGATGTTCGAGTCGGCGCTGAACGAGGCGGCGACCTAGTCATGTACGTCCTCATCGCCGGCGGGGGCAAGGTCGGGCTCAACCTGGCGCGTGAGCTGATCGGCAAGGGCCACGAGGTCACGCTCGTCGAGGGCTGGCGCCCGCGCTACCTGCGCATCGAGCAGGAGCTCGAGCACGCCGTGCA
>DASZCY010000096.1:0-2049 GCA_035942615.1 Solirubrobacteraceae bacterium
GAGGGCGAAAGCGACGACCCGCCGACCGCCGCATCGCATATCCTCGAAAGGAGATCCGGATGATCTCCATCACCGCCAAGTCGCCCTACGCCCTGCGCGCCCTCGCCGAGCTGGGCGGCAGCGCGGGTGGCGCCCCGGTGCCCATCGCCGAGCTGGCGCGCCGGCGCGAGGTCCCCGTCCAGTTCCTCGAGCAGCTGTTCGCCACACTGCGCCGCGCCGGGGTCCTGCGCTCCCAGCGCGGGGTCAAGGGCGGCTACCAGCTGGCTCGCCCGCCGGCCGACGTCACCGTCCTCGAGATCGTCGAGCTGCTCGACGGCCCGCTGGGCCGCGACGCGGAGGGCGTCCTCGCCGAGGCCGCGGCCGCCGCCCGCGGAGTGCTGGAGGCTCAGACGATCGCCGACGTCGTCGAGCGCGAGCGCCGCGAGGCGGGCTCGGCGATGTACTACATCTGAGGCGCTGCGATGGAGGCGGGCCAGACCCGAGGGTCGCAGGTCGAGGACGAGCCGCTTGATGAGTCCGGCGGACTGGGCGGCGTGGAGGGGGAGGCGCTGGCCACGTCGGCGTGGCGCTCGCGCGACGCCGACGGGACCCTGGCTGAACAGCTCGAGCGCCCGGCGCCCAGGGGTGTCCCCACCACCGCCCGCTACCTGGACGAGCTGGGGCGCCGGCCGCGGCTTTCGGCGCCGGCCGAGCGCGAGCTGCTGAACGCCGCCCAGCAGGGCGATGCTCGCGCCCGGGGGCGCCTGGTGGAGGCCTACATGCCGCTGATCGCGTCGGTGGCGCGCGTGTATCGGACATCGCCACGGGTGGACCGTGTGGAGTTGTTGCAGGAGGGGGTCGTGGGGCTGCTGCGCGCGCTGGAGCGCTATGACCCCCAGCGAGGCACCCCGTTCTGGGCCTACGCGGCGTGGTGGGTGCGCCAGGCGATGCAGCAACTGGTCTCCGAGCTCACCCGTCCCGCGGTGCTGTCCGATCGGGCTTTGCGCCAGCTCTCCCGCCTTCGCCAGAGCCATCACGAGGCGCTGCAGCGCACGGGCGATGAGCCCTCGCGTGATCAGCTGGCCGGTGACACCGGGCTGGAAGTCGAGCAGATCGACAACCTCCTGGCCATCGATCGCGTGCCTCGCTCGACCGAGGAGCCGGTGGGGGGCGAGGAGGGCGCGGTGGGCACCTTCGGTGAGCTGCTGGTCGACCCGCTGGCCGAGGAGGAGTACGAGCGAGTGCTCAAATCCATCGAGACCCAGGAGCTGCTCTCCCTGCTGTCAGGCCTGTCGGAGCGCGAGCGGATGGTCGTGCGCGCGCGCTACGGGCTGGACGGCGAGGAGCAGAGCCTGCGCCAGATCGCCGACGGTGTCGGCGTCAGCGCCGAGCGGGTTCGCCAGCTCGAGCAGCGGGCCCTGGGCAAGCTGGCCGCCGCGGCCGGCGACGAGTGAGTCGGCTGGCCCGGGACCCCGATCGAGGCGGGAGACCACTTGACAGCAGGGGCGAGTGGCCTATGAACACGGCTGCGAGGCACGGGCAACGGGCCCGGCCCCAGCACAGACCGCTGGAGCTTCCAAAAGGAGGTGATGGACGACATGACGCTGTTCTTCGAGCCGTTCGCTCCGCTGCTGGGATTCTCGCGCGAGGCCGACCGCCACCTGGCGTCCGGTCAGGCGGCGCTGCGATCGTTCGCGCCCGCCGCCGACGTGTTGGCCACCGAGGACCTCGTCACCGTGACGATGGACATCCCCGGCCTGAAGGCCGAGGATCTTGAGATCGAGCTGGCCGACGACGTGCTGACCGTCCGCGGCGAGCGGGTGTTCTCCTACACCGACCAGGCCGAGGCCGGTGTCTGGCAGCGCCTCGAGCGGGGGTACGGCAAGTTCGAGCGCGTGCTGCGCGTGCCCAAGGGCCTCGAGGGCGACGCCATCCAGGCGTCGATGGCCGACGGGGTGCTGACCCTGCACATCCCCATGCCCCAGGCGCGCAAGCCGCGGCGCATCGCCATCAGCACGGGTGGTGAGCAGCCAGTCATCGAGCACGACGACGCAGCCGCCGGCGAGGAGC
>DASZCY010000097.1:0-2632 GCA_035942615.1 Solirubrobacteraceae bacterium
GGCGCGGCCAGGCGCACGGCATCGTCGGGCGCGGGCCGGCGCGCCCCCGGCCGCGCGAGCGCGACGCCCAGAAAGGCCAGCGCGGGCAGCGTGACGCCGGGGATGTTCCAATCCCAGTCGATGAGGCCGTGGGCCAGCCACGCGCACGAGCCCGCGACCAGCGCGGCGGCGAGATCGCGCGGGCGGCCCGGCGCCATCGCGCGGACGCGCAGCAACGCCGCCACCAGCAGCACGCCCAGCCCGCCCAGGACCAGCGCGGCGCCCACCAGGCCGCTCTCCGCAAGCAGTTGCAGCGGGAGGTCGTGGGGCTGGCTCACCGCGAGCTGGTCGGTCCGGTACAGCCGGTGGATGACCGGGAAGGAGGCCGCGCCCCAACCGCCCACCGGACGGTCGGCCGCCGCGCCCGCGGCCTCTTGCCACCACGACCAGCGGTTGGCCGAGCTGGTGGACAGCAGGCGAGCCGGGTCGGAGACCGGTTCGACCCCTGCCCCTGTGAAGGAGTCGGCCAGCGCCGACGTGGTGCCGCGCAGGCCCCGCTCCGAGCCCGCGACCGACACGACGGCCAGCAGGGCCAGCACGGCCGCCAGCGCCGCGGCACCCTTCCACACCAGCGCGGAGCGCCGCGGGCTCCAGCGCACGCGCCCCTCCAGGCGCAGCATGCCCCAGCCCGCCAGCAGCAGCCCTCCCAGGCAGACGCCCATCACCACCCCGAGTACCAGCCCGGCGCGGACGCGCGCTGCGAGGTCCGCGCCGTTGGCGCTCAGCGCGGGATCGGCGAAGGCGAAGCCCAACACCGGCAGCACGGCCAGGCCGCTCACCGCGAGCACCACCAGGCCCCGCAGACGCGCGCCGCCCAGCCAGGTCGAGACGGCCACGCCGAGGGCCAGCGCCAGCAGGGCGCCGCGGGAGTAGGTCATCCCCAGAGCAGCCAGCAGGACAAAGAGGAGGGTTAGGCCGGCCAGGCGCCAGCGCGGCCTCCTCGTCAGATCGCTGGCCAGGCGCATGGCCACCGGAACGCCCAGCGCACAGACCATGCCCAGCGCGTTCCAGTAGCCCAGCGGCGCGCGCAGGCGCGAGAACTCCCGCGTGTGGTCGAGGTCAAAGAGGCCGGGGATGGCGATGCCGGGCAGCACCTTGCCGCCCAGCGCGTACAGCGCCACCGCGCCGGCCACGCCCAGCCAACCCAGCGCCAGGCGCTCGATCCCACGCGAGTCCGAGGAGCCCACCGCTATGGCGAGCACCACCACCAGCACGTAGGCCAGCCCGCGGTTGAGCTCGTCCCAGGTGCGGTCGGGCGCGACGCTCCACAGCAGGGTGACCCCCGCCCACACGGCGTAGCCCAGCAGCAGGGCGACTCCCGCCCAGGCCGCGCGCGAGGCGCGCAGGTGCACGCCCGTTCCGAACAGCCACGCACCCGCGCCCGCCAGCGCGATCGCCGCCAGCCCGATTTCGACCCAGACCGCGTCGGCGACCGCGACCGCGCCGTCGGCGAAGGCCGCGTAGAGGAGCGCGGCGATCAGGGCGAAGGCGAGCAGCCGGCCCGGGCGCTCCGCACGGGGCGATCCGGGAGCGGGCGCGGCCGGGGAGGACCGCGCGAGCCGGCCTCGCGCCTCGGTCGGGGGCGGGAGGGTGGTGGCCATGGGAGACGGTGTCCGATGCTAGCGTTGCTCCATCGCCATGCGACGCAGTCGTACTCCCATTGCCCTGGCGCTCGTCGCCGGCGCCCTGGCCCTCGCGCCCGGTGTGGCGCTCGCCGACGGCGATGCCGTCATCGACGACTTCCAGTCCGACGGATCGATCACCGCCTGCGACCACTCGGCCCAGGACCTGCGCGACGCACAGGAGGCCATCGGCCCCGACATCGAGCAGTACTCCCCCGAGCTGCCCTCGGCCATCGAGGCCGCTCTGTCGGCCCGCGCGGCGGGCGGCTGTGGCTCGGGCGGCGGTGATGGTGGTGGTGGCGGCGGCTCCGGTGCCGGTGGCGGGGGTGGAGACGGAGGCGCCACCGGCGGCGGCGCGGCCGGCGGCTCTGCCGGCCCCGGTGCGCCCCCGGGCTCCGGCGCAGGAGCGGCGCCCGGCACTCCCGGCGGCGGTGGTTCGGGCCTCCCCGGGCAGGGCGGCCCGACTCCCGGACCGCAGGCCGACCTGACCGCGGACCCCTCCGTGGCCGGGCAGGCCGTCCCCCGCAACGCGCAGCCTGCGGTCGCGGGCGCCGCCGACGCGCCCGCACCCATCCTGCTGCTGGCCATCCTGGGCGCGCTGCTCGCCCTGGCCGCCGCCGCGTTCGCGCTGGGTCGCTGGTGGGCCTTCGAGCCGGCCTGGCTGCTGGGCACCCGCCACTCCTGGCACGAAGCCGGCTTTCGCGCCTCCGCCGTCTGGGCGGAGTTCCGCGATTGGGTCCGGCTCGGTCGCTGAGCGCCAAAGGCTCGCGCGAGCGGGCCTTTTTCGTTCCGTCCTCCCCATAGGGGAGTCTCAGTCGCTCGCTTTGCCCGCCCCTAGACTGAGAGGGATACCTCGATGGACGCACCGCAGACGGCACTGATAGACGCAGGCTTGGCTGGCCAGGCCCTGACGGTGCGCCGCCGTTTCACGACCCCGGGCGTCCATCCCTTCGACAGCGTCGAGTGGGAGC
>DASZCY010000098.1:0-12587 GCA_035942615.1 Solirubrobacteraceae bacterium
GCGCCGGCGGCCGCGGCTCGATCGGGCGGGGCGCGCCGCGCACCACCAGCGTGGTCTTGCCCGAGGCGCGGCGCGTGCGGCGCAGCGTGCGCCCGCGGTCATCTTTGACGTGCAGGCGCACGGTGTAGGTCCCCGGCGGCAGCTCGGTGGCCCGGGGCAGGCGGCGGATGACGCGCTGGCGGGTGTAGACCCGGCCCAGATCCACCCGCGCGACGGCGTCGTCGCCGCCACGCTCGAGGATCACCAGGCGGGCCCTTACCCGGGGCGCGCTGGCGTGGTCGACGCGCATGTGCACGCGCGGGAGGGCGGGCGCGGTCACACGACCGGGCGTGGCGCGCAGCTCGCGCGCCACCGGGCGCCCGCGGAGGTGGTCTGGCGAGGCACCGCCGGTGGGCACCTGTGCGGCCTGCGCGCGGGAGGGGCTCGCACCGCCGGTGTCGGCGGCCCCGGCGGGGGCGGGCGCGGACACCGCTGCCGTGGTGGCCGCGGCCGCGAGCACTTGGAGGAGGCGCACGGGCGGATGATCGGCGCAGGGCGTGCAGGACATGACGCCTGCAACGCGAATCCCACCTAGTTGTTGCGGGCCAGCATGCGTTCGAGCACGGCTCGCGCGCCCGCCTTGTGCAGCGGCTCGTTGAGGTTCCCGCACTTGGGCGACTGCACGCAGGAGGGGCAGCCGCTCCGGCACGGGCACTCGGCGATCAGCCGGTGCGCGTCGGCCACGAGCGTCTCGAAGGCGCGAAAGCCGATGCGGGTGATGCCCACCCCGCCGGGGTGGCCGTCGTAGATGAAGATCGTCGGCCCCAGCGTCTGGCCGTGGGCGTTGGTCGACAGCCCACCGATATCCCAGCGGTCGCACATGGCGATCAGCGGCAGCACCGCGATCTGGGTGTGCTCCATGGCGTGCAGGGCGCCCAGGAGGGCTTCGCGGGGCAGGTCGGCCACCAGCTCGCCGGGCTCGTACCACAACGCCTGGGTGGTGAACACCGTGGGCGGTAGGTCGAGCGCCTGCAGGTCGAGCACCTCGTGGTCGGGCAGGCGCTTGCGCTGGAAGGCCATCACCTGCTCGGTCACCTCGACGCGCCCATAGGAGAGCTGGACGCCCATGGTGGCGCGGCGGTCCAGGAGGCGCTCCACCCACGTGTCGGTCTCCTGCTTGGGCTGGGTGTACCAGTCGCCGGCAAAGCCCTCCACGAGCGCGCGCCCCCCGTCGAGGTCCAGCTCGCGCACCTCGTAGGCGCGACCCAGATGCAGGTAGGCCGCGCCGTCGTGCACGGTCGAGCAGGCCCGCGCGACCTCCACCGTGCCGAGCATCTCGCCCGAGCCCCCGTCCACCACCACGACGCGGTCGGCCGAGGCCGAGCGCAGCGATACGCGCGCGGCGGGATAGTCCTCGGGCCGGCGCAGGACAAAGCGCCCGCGCGTCTCACGCAGGTGGCCCGCCGCCACCAGCGCCTCGGCGTGCGCTCGCCAGCGCGGGCCGAGGAACTCGGCGTCGGCCTCCTCCAGCGGTCCCTCGTGCGCGGCGCACACCAGGTGTCCGAGGTGGATGGGCTCGTTCTCGGGGTCGAGGATCGCCGCTTCGACCGCACGGTCGAGGAACTCGTCGGGATGGCGGCAGAAGAACTGGTCCAGCGCGTCCTCGCCGGCGACGTAGACGGCCAGGCCGCGCCCGCGCCGCCCGGCGCGCCCCCACATCTGGCGCAGGGAGGCCACCGTGCCCGGGAAGGTCACGCACACCGCGGCGTCCAGGGCGCCGACATCGATGCCCAGCTCGAGCGCGTCGGTGGTCACCACCGCGCGCAGGGCGCCCGAGGTCAGCCGGGCCTCGATGTCACGGCGCTGCTGGGGGGTGTAGCCCGCGCGGTAGGGAGCCACGGCGTCGGCCAGCTCGGGCTCGCTGTCCTCCAGCGCCATGGAGACCATGCGCGCCACCAGCTCGACCCCGCGGCGTGACTTCATGAAGCAGATGGTCCGCGCGCCGCGGCGAACCAGCTCGGTCACCAGTGCGGCGGCCTCCCCCAGCGGGGAAGCCCGCCGTCCCAGCGCCTCGTCGACCAGGGGCGGGTTCCACATCGCGATGTGGCGCCGGGCGCGCGGCGCGCCGTCGCGCTCGATCAGGGCCACGTCGTCCAGGCCCGTCAGCCGCTCGGCGAGCTCCACCGGGTTGGCCACCGTCGCGCTGGCCAGCAGCACCCGCGGCTGCGTGCCGTAGGCGGCGGCGATGCGTCGCAGCCGGCGCAGGACGTTGGCCACGTGGGAGCCGAAGACCCCGCGGTAGACGTGGGCCTCGTCGACGACCACCACGGCGAGGTTGGCCAGCAGGTCGCCCCACGCGGCGTGGTGAGGCAGGATGCCGACGTGCAGCATGTCCGGGTTGGTCAGCACCACGTTGGCCCTGCGCCGGATCGCCGCGCGCTGGCCGTGCGGGGTGTCGCCGTCGTAGATGGCCGGGCGCACCTGGCGGGGCAGGCCGAGGGCGTTGAGGGCACGCGCCTGATCCTGGGCAAGCGCCTTGGTGGGATAGACGTAGAGCGCTCGCGCGCGGCGGTCGCGCAGCAGCGTGTCGAGCGCGGGCAGGTTGAAGCACAGCGACTTGCCGCTCGCGGTGCCGGTGGTCACCACGAACGGCCCCTGCGCGGCCCGCTCGTAGGCCTCGGCCTGGTGGGCGTAGAGCGTGTCCACGCCGCTGTGGCGCAGCGCCGCGGCCAGGTCGGGGTGCAGATCCTCGGGGAGGTCGATCCGCTGAGCGTCGCGCGCGCCCTCGAACGCCTCGCGCACCAGCCGCTCGTCGGAGCGGCCGGCGTCCAACAGGGCGCTCCAGGGCTCGGGCTCGCGGGCAATCGCCATCGCCGGGCCACGGTAGAGGGCGAGCGCTCATGCCGAGTGCTCGAATCAGCGCTCTCACCGGCCTACGATCAGCCCGATGACGTCCGCAGAACCGCACAGGCCGAGTCGCTCCGCCGAGTCAGAGCAGCGTCGCGACCGCGCCGCCCGCCGCGAGACCGTCCGGCTCAACCGCGCGCGCGGCGTCAGTGCGAATCTGGAGGACGCCCTGCGCCTCCATCGCGCGGCCGAGACGATGCATGGATCGGTACGCCGCGGGCGGTGAGCGGGTACGAGCCGGCTGCCCGCCGACCCCAGGGATCCGGACGCGCTCGCCGGCGGCGGCAACTTCCGCACGCTCACCGACCTGGGGGTGCTCGACCTGATGCAGTGGGTCGAAGGAGGCAACCGCGAGCTCGAGTACGCCGATCTCGCGGCAGACGCCCTGAGCGCCGAGGTGTGGGGCCTGTCGATCAGGGTCTCTCGCTGCCGGCGCTGCTCGAGATGAAGCGCGCTGCCGGACGGCCCAAGGACCTCGAGGACCTGGAGCAGCTGGAAGCGGACGGGTGAGCGCGACCGGCGCCCTCCGGTGGGGGCTCGGCCGGCGCCTCCCTGCTCGGATGTCAGCCCGGAGGGAGCGCCTCGGGGCGTCGCCGGCGTCGGAACAGCTCGGGCGACCACGCGCGCACACGCCCCCAGAAGCCCGGACGCACCGGCCGGCGCCAGCGCGCCGGCGGGGGGACCGTCGTGCGTACCAGGGCCACCCAGCCGTCCAGGGGCAGCTCGCCGGAGATGAGGCGCGCCAGGCCGCCGGTGACCGGCGCGTCGACGCCCGCGCGCTCCAGCGCCCGGGCCAGCAGGCCGACGGACTGCAGGGCCTCGACCGCCTGGCCGATTCGCTGGGGGATCCGCGCGGCGGGGACGCCGGCGGCCAGCAGCTCGCCGGCCCGGCGGTTGCGACTCTGGGGCGCCAGCGCGGTGGCCACCAGGTCGCCGGTGCCCGCCAGCCCCAGCAGGGACTCCGGCCGCGCGCCGCGCGTCTCGGCATAACGCCACACCTCGGCGAAGATGTGGCCGGCCGCGGCGCCCGCGGCGTTCATGCCCTGGCCCTCGGTGGCGCCCGCGGCCAGCGCCGCCGCGTTCTTGGCCGCGCCCGCCAGCTCCACGCCCACCGGGTCGTTGGAGCGCTCGCACACCACGCCCGCGCGCGTGAAGACCTCGGCCAGCGTGGCGGCCAGGTCTTCGTTGGTGGAGGCCGCCACCAGCCCGGCGCCCTCGATCACCATCTCCCGGGCGTGGGCGGGACCGCCCACGCAGGCCACCCGCCCCTCGCCGAGCGCCTCGCGCAGCAGCGCGGTGGGGGCGCGTCCGTCGGGAGGCATCAGGCCCTTGGCCAGCGAGACCACCGGGGTGCGGCCCGACAGGCCCCACGTGCGCAGGGAGGCGATGACCTGATCAATTCCCTGCGACGGAACGCCGAGGAAGACGAGGTCCGCGCGGCCCAGCCCGTCGGCCACGCTGCCGATGCGCAGCTCCCCGGGCAGGGCCACCTCGGGCAGGTACTGGCGATTCTCGCGTTCGTCGCGCAGCCGGTCGGCCTGCTCGGCAGTGCGCGCCTGCAGGGTGGTGCGCAGCCCGCCGCGCGCCAGCAGCACGGCGACCGCGGTGCCGAACGAGCCCGCGCCCACCACCGCGGCCCGGCGGCCCGGCAGCGGCAGGTGGAGGCTGGGGCGCGCGCGGGGGGCGGGCATTGCGATGGGCGAGCCTAACGGCGCAGGAGCGAAGCTTCGCCTCCGCTGGCGAGTGGTCCTTTGCCCAGGCTCACAAGGACGCGGCCAGCCGCTCTCCCGCACGCTCGAGGTCCTGGGGCGTGCCTGCCTCCAGCACCGCCTGCAGGTCCAGGATGCGCGCATCGAACCGGTCGAGGCGATTGCGGCCCACCACCGCGTGGCAGGGCACCCCGCCCTGGCGTGCACGGGTGGCGATCTCCCCCGCCACCTTGCCCTGCAGGGAGGTGCGGTCGAGACAACCCTCTCCGACGACGACCGCGCGGGCGGCGCGCAGGCGCTCGTCGAAGTCCAGCGCCTCGAGCACGAAGGCGGCGCCCGGCTCGAGCACCGCGCCGTAGGTGGCCCACAGCCCGCCGGCCAGCCCGCCGGCCGGCGCGGTCATGGCCACGCCCCGGGGGTCGCGGGGCAGGCTCGCCGCGAAGGCGTCCAGGCGGCGGGCCAGGCGGCGCACGGTGGCGGGGTCGGCGCCCTTCTGGGGAGCGAACACCTCGGCGGCGCGCTCGTAGGCCAGGCGCACGTCGCACAGCACCACCAGGCGCGCACCGCGCAGCCCTCCGGCCGCCTCGATGGCCTCGATCGCGCCCGCACCGCCGTCGCTGGTGGCGCTGCCTCCCGCCGCGAGCACGACGACCTCGGCGCCGGTCTGTACCGCCGCGGCCACGAGCTCACCGGTGCCCAGCGTGGAGGCGGCTTCGGGGTCGCGCTCATCCTCAGCCACCAGCGCCAGCCCGCTGGCCTGGGCCAGCTCCACGATCGCTGTGCCGCCGTCCTCGACGAGGCCGATCGCGGCGTGCACCGGGCGGCCCAGCGGGTCGTGCACCTCCACGCCGTGGACCTCGCCGCCCAGCGCTGCCAGCAGCACCTCCAGCGTTCCCTCGCCGCCGTCGGCCACCGGGCACAGGTCGGGTGGCGGGCATCCCGCGCGCTCCAGGCCACGGCCCACCGCGCCCGCCACCTCGGAGGCGCGCAGCGTGCCCTTGAACTTGTCGGGGGCCACGAGGACCGGCCGCTCGGGCAGACTCTGCGGGGGCATGGCCGCCAAGGACTACACCACCGTCGAGGCCGCCGGAGGCCAGGTGCGCATCTCGGCCCCGCGCGCGAGCTGGCACGCCCGAGCGGGCTCATCGCGGGCGCGTGGCCGCTCTACTGCTCCAGCTGGTCCACGACGCACTCGCCCGGTGCCTTGTCGGTGCGCCAGCGCTGGACCTTGGTCCCATGGCGGATGCGCCCGTCGGAGACGTGGTCGAAGGTGACCTCCACCACCAGCTCGGGGCGCAGCATCACCCACTCAAGGTCGCGTCCGGCCGTCCAGCGGCTGGGGTCGCCGCTCCCACGCTCGCCGGTCTCGTAGGGGCGCAGGGACTCGACCAGCGCGCGCTTCTCCCTGGCGGTGAAGCCCGACGAGTGACCGACCTCGCGCAGGCGCCCGTCGGGCGCGTAGAGGCCGAGGATGAGCGAGCCCACCGTGCCCTCCTCCTTGCCCGGGCGGTAGCCCATCACCACCGCGTCGATGGTGCGCACCCGCTTGACCTTGATCATCGCGGTGCGCTCTCCCGGGCGGTAGGGCGCGTGCGCCTCCTTGGCGATGACCCCCTCCGCCGCGCGCAGCCACGGCTGGGCCTCGGCGGCGCTGTGCACCACGGGGGTGAGCTCGACCGGCGCGTCGGCGAGCTCCTCCAGGGCGGCGCGGCGCTCGGCCCAGGGCCGCTCGAGCAGCGTCTCGTCCTCGTGGGCCAGCAGGTCGAAGGCCATGAAGGTCGCCGGCGTCTCCTCGGCCAGCCTCGCGATCCGCGAGGCGGCGGGGTGGATGCGCTGGCCCAGCAGGTCGAACTCCTGGCGGAGGACGAGGCCCTGGGGCCCGCCCCCGGGAGCCCCCTCGGCCCCCTCCCGCCCGGGCGCGGGGATCACGATCTCGCCGTCGAGCACATAGCGCCCGGGCGGGAAGCGCAGCTCGGGGAAGTAGCGCAGCAACGGCTTGCCGTTGCGCGACTGGAGATAGAGCTCGTCGCCGTCGACGAAGGCCAGGGCGCGAAAGCCGTCCCATTTGGGCTCGTAGACCCAGCCCTCCCCCTCGGGAAGCGTCTTGCGCGAGCGGGCCAGCTGCGGGGCGAGGGGCGGAGCGAGGGGCAGGGCCACGGGAGGACGGTACCGCGACGAGCAGGGTGCACAACCTCCCACAACCGTCGCTAGTCTCTTCCCCATGACCGCCGACCACGCCACCGTCGCCGAGGAGGAGTATCTCCAGACGCTCTTCTGGCTGTACGAGGCGCAGCTTCCCATGACGGGGGCCAACGTGGCGCGGGCCATGCAGCTCTCGGCCCCCACGGTGCACGAGATGGTCGGCCGGCTGGAGCGTGACGGCTACATCACGCGCGACACCGGCAAGCAGATCTCCTTTACCGAGTCCGGCCGCGAGCACGCCGAGGGGGTGGTGCGCCGTCACCGGCTCATCGAGCGGTTCCTCACCGACGTGCTGGGCATTCCCTGGGATGAGGTCCACGAGGAGGCCGAGCGCCTGGAGCACGCCATGTCCCCGGTGCTCGAGGAGCGCATGCTCGCCGCCATCGGCAGCGCACGCACCTGTCCCCACGGCCATCCGATCGCGGCGGGTCAGCGCCACGAGGGGGTGCCGCTGGCCGACGTGCAGCTCGGTGCCAAGGTCACCGTGCTGCGCTTCGAGAACGAGGCCGAGGATCTCCTGCACTACCTCAAGGCGTCGGGCCTGGAGCCCGGGCTGCGCGGCGAGGTGGTGGCCGCTGACGACGACGACGAGGTCGCCGTGGTCACGCCGGCGGGCATCTGCACGGTCACCCGTTCCGTGGCCGAGACCGTCTCCGTGCTTGCCGACCCATCCCCCCCGCACCGTACGGCCCTACCCGAGCAGCTGGTGCTCGGGAAGGACCGATACGGTCGCTAGATGGCCGCGGACACCATCTCCTTCGCGCGGGGGGCCCCGTCGCTGGACATCGTCGACGTCGACGGGCTGAGGGCCGCCGCGCAGCGGGCCTTCGAGCGCGACCCCGGGGGGCTGACGGCCTATGGAACCTCGGCAGGCTACGTGCCGCTGCGCGAATGGCTCGCCGAGCGCCACGGCGTGGAGCTCTCCCAGGTGCTGGTGACCAACGGGTCCATGCAGGCCGACGCGTTTCTGTTCGACACGCTGGTGGAGCGCGGCGACCAGGTGGTCGTGGAGCGCCCGACCTACGACCGCACGCTGCTGGGCCTGCGCGAGCGCGGTGCCGACATCCACATGATCGAGCTGAAGAGCGACGGCATCGACGTCGACGCGCTGCGCTCCCGGCTGCAGGACGGACTGCGCCCGGTGCTCGCCCACCTGATCCCCAACTTCCAAAACCCCGCCGGCTACACCCTGTCGCGCGCCAAGCGCGAGGCGCTGCTGGAGCTGTCGGCCACGCACGACTTCGTGGTCTTCGAGGACGACCCCTACCTGGAGCTGCGCTTCCGCGGCGAGACGCTGCCCACGATGCTGTCCATGGACGGGGCCGGCGAGCGGGTCGTCTACGCGTCGTCGTTTTCCAAGACGGTGTGCCCGGGCGTCCGCGTGGGCTACCTGGTCGGCCCCGCCGACGTCATCGCCCGGGTGCAGCTGCTGGCCACCAACACCTACATCTCGCCCAACATGGTCGCCCAGGGCATCGTGCACGAGTTCTGCGCCAGCGGCCGGGTGCGCCACTCGGTCGAGACGGTCCGGACGGCGCTTGGCAAGCGCGTCGAGGCGCTGGGCGAGGCGCTGGCGCGCCACCTCCCCGAGGCGCGCTTCATGGAGCCCGACGGGGGCTACTTCATGTGGGTCGAGCTGCCCGAGGGCACCGACGTCGACGCGCTGTTCCGCGCGGCCAACGAGCGCGACGTGACCTTCGTGCGCGGCACCGACTTCCTGCTGGACGGTGGGGAGAACACCCTGCGTCTGGCCTACTCGGGCGTGCCCCTCAACCGCATCGATGAGGGTGTGCGCCGCCTGGGCGAGGCCTACCGCGCGACGACTGGAGGTTGAGGCCGTGGACTACGAGGTGCAGCTCGATGACAGCCCCGGAAAGGAGCAGCACGAGGAGTCGCTGACCGTGCGCTTCGCCGACGGCCGTGAGGAGACGATGCGCCTGCACGAGTACGACCGCGTGTATGCGATCCCCGGCCTCTACGAGGAGGTCGTGCACAACCGCTTGAAGTGCGACTCGCCGCGGGTGCTGGCTGACACGCTGGTGGCCGCGTGCGAGCGGGCCGGCGACGATCCCACCCGGCTGCGAGCCTTCGACCTGGGTGCCGGCAACGGCGTCATGGGGGAGGAGGTCGCCGGGCGTGGGGTCGCCGTCGTCGTGGCCTCGGACGACAGCGCCCCGGCCCGCGACGCGGCGCAGCGCGACCGACCGGACCTGTACGCCGAGTACCTCGTCGGCGACATCGACGACCTGGACGATCTGGACGGCCTCGTGCGCGAGCACGAGCTCAACGCCATCATCTGCGCCGCCGCGCTGGGCATCGGCCATATCAGTGCCGAGAGCTTCGAGCGCCTGTGGTCGGCCTTTCCCTCCGGGGCGTGGTTCGCCGTGACGCTCGCCGAGGAGAACGCCGAGCCGGGCGGCAGCGACTTCGGCGACTACCTGGCCCGCCTGCGCGGCGGGGGAGAGGACACCGAAATCCTCGCCGACGAGCCCTTCCGCCACCGCCTGACCATGTCCGGCGAGCCGATCGGCTACCGCGCGGTGGTGGCGCGCAAGCGGGACGCCTAGGCTGGCGCTCCCCGCCCGGGTGGGGCGCTCCTGGAGGAGCGCCCACGGGGGCCGCGACGGAAGCTCAGCGTTGTCCCAAATGGGACAATGGGACGATGGACGAGTCCCAAGGGCCCGGGAGTGACCAGCTGTCGGCGGGAACGTCGGGAGCGCCTGGCCTGGTTTCCGGCGGCGACCCGAGCGCAGGGGACCTTTCGCTGACGGCCGAACTGCTGCTGCTCGACGATCGATCGCCGGGGAGGCGGGCTGTTCCCCCGCCATGATGGGCGCTTTCAAAAGGCGCTCGCCCTGGCCTACCAGGCCGATGGTGGCGATACACGCAGGGGCCCAAAGGGCGCCAGACGGGCTCGCCGGGAAGCGGTCCGCGAGCTGCAACGCGTCGGCCTTGTCCAGTCGAGGGGCGTGTTCGGACGCCCTGCGACTGGCACCCGACCCGCTTGCGGAGCAGCGCTTTCACCGGCTTCTCGGCTGCGTTCGCGAGGACACGCTCACTGACCCGCGCGACCAGGAGGTGTTCGTCCTGCTGTCAGCGTCGGGGGTGCTGGCTCACCGGCTGTCAGAGGACGAGCGCCGGCTCGCCGCGTCTCGCTTGCGGGCACTTGGACGGCCTGCCACCGACCAGGAGGCCCTCTTCCCCCGGGCGCGCGCGCTCGCATGTCGCCATCGATCGCCGCGATCGGTTCCCGCTATGCGGCACGGACCCTCGCTGCCGAAGGCTTCGGCCTGGGCTATGGGGCGCCGGCTTTGGGGTCGGCGGCGACGGGGGCGGCGGCTCGTACAGCGCCGGCGGCGGCCTGGGAGACGGTGGGGGAGGAAGCTGCTAGCACGCTCAGCTTCCCAGCGCCTCCACGGCGATCTCGGCGACCTGGGTGGGGGTGCGCCCGACGCGCACGCCGTTGCCCTCCAGGGCCTCGATCTTGGTCGCGGCGCTGCCGCTCGAGCCCGAGACGATGGCGCCGGCGTGGCCCATGGTCTTGCCGGGTGGGGCGGTGACGCCCGCGATGTACCCCACCACCGGCTTGGAGACGTGGGTGGCGATGTACTCCGCGGCCTCCTCCTCGGCCGAGCCGCCGATTTCGCCGCTCATGACGATCAGCTTCGTCTCGGGGTCGGCCTCGAAGAGCGCGATGACGTCGACGAAGCTCGAGCCAGGGACGGGGTCGCCGCCGATGCCCACGATGGAGGAGTTGCCCAGGCCGCGCTGGGCCAGCTCGTTGCCGATCTGGTAGGTCAGCGTCCCCGAGCGCGACACTACGCCGACGTCGCCCTCCGAGAAGAACCCTGCGGGGATGATGCCCACGTTGGCCTTGCCGGGGGAGAGCACGCCCGGGCAGTTGGGCCCGATCAGGCGCACGCCCTCCAAGCGCTGGAGGTGGGTGAACACGCGCAGCTCGTCGTGGGCGGGGATGCCCTCGGTGATGGCGATGATGGTGTGGATGCCCGCGTCGGCGGCCTCGAGAATGGAGTCGGCGGCAAAGCGCGGGGGCACGAAGATCATCGCCGTGTTCGCGGCGGTGTGCTCGACGGCCTCCCGAAAGGTGTTGTGGACCGGGACGCCCTCGACGTCCTGACCGCCCTTGCCCGGCGTCACGCCCGCCACGACCTGCGTGCCGTAGCGGCGGTTGTTCATGGTATGGAAGGCGCCCTCGCGTCCGGTGATCCCCGAGACGCACAACCGCGTGTCGTGGTCGACCAGGACGCTCACGCCGCCGCGCTCTCCCGTGCCAGTTCCACGACCTTCTGCGCGGCGCCCAGCATGGTCGGCTCGGTGTGGACGTTGGCCAGCTCGGCGTCGGCCAGCAGCCCCCGACCCTCTTCGTCGTTTGTGCCGTCCAGCCGCACCACGAAGGGCACTTGCGGGCTGACGCGCTCGAAGGCCTCGATCAGGCCCCTGGCCACCTCGTCGCAGCGCGTGATGCCCCCGAAGATGTTGAACAGCACGGCCTTGACCTTGGGATCGGAGAGGATGACCTCCACCGCGGCCACGATCGCGTCGGACTTGGATCCGCCGCCCGCGTCGAGGAAGTTGGCCGGCGAGCCGCCCGCCTGGGCCACCACGTCGAGCGTGCTCATCACCAGCCCGGCACCGTTGCCCAGGATGCCCACGTCGCCGTCGAGCTTGACGTAGGTCAGCCCGCGCTCCCGGGCCATGCGCTCCTGCTCGTCCTCGGAGGAGAGGTCGCGCAGCTCGGCATTGTCGGGATGGCGGAACAGCGCGTTGTCGTCGAGGGTCACCTTCGCGTCCAGGGCGGCCACCGCCCTGCTCTGGGTGACTATCAGGGGATTGACCTCCAGCAGCATGGCCTCCTCCTGCACGAACGCGCCGTAGAGGCTTGCGAGCATGGCGCCGAGCGGACGCACCAGGTCGGGCGCCACGCCGGCCTCGAAGGCCAGCCGGCGGGCGTGGAAGGCCTGGAAGCCCACCAGGGGGTCGACGTGCAGGCGGGCGATGGCGGCGGGGTCGCGCTCGGCGACCTCCTCGATGTCCACCCCGCCCTGGGTCGAGAGCATGACCAGCGGAGCCTTGGCCGAGCGGTCGAAGACGATCGAGGCGTAGAGCTCCTCGGCGATGTCGCTGGCCGCCTCGATCCACACCTCGTGGACGGTGAAGCCGCGGATGTCCATGCCCAGGATGGCCTCCGCGTGCTCGCGGGCCTCCTGGCGGGACTGGGCGACCTTGATGCCGCCCGCCTTGCCCCGCCCGCCGACCTTGACCTGGGCCTTGACCACGCACGGCAGGCCGACCTCGTCGGTGGCGGCGACCGCCTCGTCCACGCTGCGCGCCGGACGCCCCTCGGGGACGGGGACCCCGTGGCGAGCGAACAATTGCTTGCCCTGGTACTCGAGCAGGTCCACGATCGGCCGAGGACCCTAACCAAACGCCGCGGGATAGGATGCCCGCCCGCATGGCGCTCCCCACCAAGGTCACCTTCGTCAGCTTCGACGTCTACGGGACCCTGATCGACTGGGAGACGGGCATCCGTGACGCCTTCCAGCGCGAGGCCCAGCGCGAGGGCTTCTCCTTCGACCGCCCCGACGACCTGCTGCGCCGCTTCCACGAGATCTCCCGCGAGATCGAGGCCGGCTCCTACGAGCTCTACGCGGAGGTCCTGCGGCGCACCGCGGTGCGGATCGCCAAGGACGTCGGCTGGGACCTCGAGCCCTCCCGCGCGGGCTTTCTGCCCGACTCGGTGCCGCGCTGGCTGCCCTTCCGCGAGACCAA
>DASZCY010000099.1:0-12193 GCA_035942615.1 Solirubrobacteraceae bacterium
CCTTCCCGATGCACGAACCCGAAGGGTACGGCGCGGCCAACGACACCGCGCTGGCCGCGGCGAGCGCGTCGGGCGGACGGCTCGTGGCGCTCGTGCGCGTCAGGCCCGACGAACCGGGCGCGCTGGAGGAGGCCCGCCGCGGCCTCGACGCCGGCGCGTCCGGCATCAAGCTGCACCCGCGCAGCGACGCCTTCGGGCTACCCCATCCGGTGGTCGCCGAGCTGGTCGCGCTCGCCCACGAGGCGGGCGCGATCGTGCTCTTCCACGCCGGTCGGGGCATCCCGCGCCTGGGCCAGGCGGCCGTCGAGCTGGCCCGCGAGCACCCGCGCGCGGCGATCATCCTGGCCCACGCGGGAATCAGCGACCTGGGGCGGTTGGCCGGGCCCGCGGCCGAGCTTCCCAACCTGTACTTCGACACGGCGTGGTGGCAGGTCGGCGACCTGCTCCAGCTCCAGGCCACCATTCCCCCGGCGCGCATCCTGCACGCCAGCGACATGCCCTACGGCAGCGCACGCTTCGCGGCCATCGCCACCGTGCGCCCCGCCGTGGAGGTCGGTCTGGGCCCCGACTCCCTGCGGGCCATGGCGGGCGGCCAGCTCGAGCGCCTGGTGGCCGGTGAGACACCGCTGGATCTCGGGCCGGCGCCCGGCACGCCCCCTGCTCCGCGCCTGGAGGCCCAGCGCGCGGTGGCCTACACCGCCGCGGCCGTGCAACAGACCTTCCGTGCCGGCGACCCCGATGAGGCCATCTCGCTGGCCCGCCTGGCCTGTCAGCACGTCGACGAGGATCCGGTCCTCGACGTGGTGGACGAGCTCCTGGCCCGAGCCCGCCAGGCGCGCGACGAGGAGGTGCCCGACGCCGGCGCGGGCGCTTCGCGCTGGCCTGGGGTCTACGCGCTGCTGGCCGCCCAGCTCGTGGCCGGCACTCCCCGCGTCGGCGTGCCCTGAGAACCTCCCCCGGCCGACGTGCGTTGTCCCTGTGCGCGATGTCACGCAGGCACGGCCTTCCCGCCCCTAGTCTGCGAACGATCGTCCGACCTGCCGAGTCGCCACGCCCCAGGCGCCGGCGAGCGGGGGACCCACTTTCGGCCACCCGGCCGAGCGGGGCGAATCCGCGGCACCTGCCGCGGTAACCACGACGAGGTCCTTGTCGACGTCGGCAGCGCCATCCGGCGCGAGCCCGTCAGCTTACCCCGTAGGCGACCGCCAAACCGAGGAGGAACCTCCTGTGAGGTCGCAGAAGACACGCCCCTGGCGTACGGGCATGGCCCTGGGCGCCGTGGCCACAGCCGGCACCCTGGCGGCGAGTGCACCCGCCGCGGCGCAGTCCGGCGCCGATGGAGATGGCCGCGTGAGGGCCGCGCTGGAGGACACCCACATCCGCTACGGCGACCCCGTCGCGCTGCGCGGTCGGGTGGCCGACGCCGACGAGGCGCCCGTGAGCCTGCTCTACCGCCCGGTCCAGACCGGCGAGTGGCGCGAGGTCGACACGGACATGACCGATCAGGACGGCCGCTTCCGCCTCAGCGCGGACGCGCTGCGGCGCACCGGCGAGGCGCGCGTGGTCGTGGGACGAGAGACGGCCCGCGCGGTGGCCGCAGGCGAGGACGTCGCCGCCGGGCGCTCCAGCCAGCCTGCGCTTGTGCGCATCCTGCCCCAGCTGCATGCCTCCGACGACGGCCTGGCCGTCCGCGCGGGGAGCAGCGCCTCCCTGCGGGGCACGCTGCGCCCCGGCTGGGAGGGTCGCGAGGTCACGCTGCAGCGCGACGACGGCGACGGATGGGTCACCCTCGACACCGCCACCACGCGTGAGGACGGGCGCTACTTGCTGCGCCACCGGCGCAGCCAACCGGGCGCCGTGCGCGTGCGCGTGGTCTTCTCCGGCGACCAGGCCAACAGCCCGGCCACCCAGCACGCCGGCTTCATGGCCTTCCAGCGCCCCGTTCGGGCCTCCTGGTACGGCCCCGGGTTCTACGGCCGGCGAACCGCCTGCGGGCGAACCATGAGCCCCGACATCGAGGGCGTGGCGCACCGGCGGCTTGCCTGCGGCACGCTGGTGACCCTGCGCCACGGCGACGACACGGTCACCGTGCCGGTGATCGATCGCGGGCCCTACGCGGGCAACCGCGAGCTCGACTTGGCCCGTGCGACCAAGCGCGACCTGGGCTTCGGCTCGACCGGCCGCGTCTGGGCCGCGGCGGTGGAGGAGTAGGAGGGTCCGCCGCGGCACCGCCGCGCCGGGCGTCATCCTGAGGGGTGGAGCCCGGCAGGTATGCCCCGTATCGCCCATCTCGATGTCGACGCCTTCTACGCCAGCGTGGAGCTGAGCCGCCGGCCCGAGCTGCGCGGCCTGCCAGTCATCGTCTCGGGCAACGGACCGCGGGCGGTGGTCACCACCGCCTCCTATGAGGCGCGGGCCTTCGGCGTCGGCTCGGCCATGCCCACCTCGCGGGCCCGGCGCCTGTGCCCCCACGCCGTGCTCGTACCCCCCGACTTCGCCGCCTACCGCGCCGCCTCCGCCCAGGTCATGGAGCTGGTGCGCGGGCAGGTCGAGGCGGTCGAGGTGGTGGGCCTGGACGAGGCCTACCTGGAGCTCGACGGCCTCGTGGCGCCGCGCGCGGCGATGCGTCGCCTGGTCGCGCAGATCCACGAGCGCACCGGCCTGACCGCGTCGGTGGGCATCGGGCCCAACCGGCTGGTGGCCAAGATCGCCTCCGACGCGGAGAAGCCCCGCGGCTTTGTCGTGCTCAGCCGCGAGCAGGCCTGCGCTCGGTTCGCCGCGGCCTCGCCGGGGCTGGTGCCGGGCGTGGGGCCCAAGACCGTCGCGCGGCTGGCCGCCATGGGCATCACCACGCTGGCCGCCCTGGGGGAGGCCGACGAGGAGATCCTGTGTGCGCGTTTCGGCGCCAACCACGGGCGTGATCTGCGCGCCCGCGGGCAGCTGCACGGGTCGGCGACGGTCAGCGCGGTGCGCACCGCGGTGTCCGAGTCGCGCGAGCGCACCTTTGACCTCGACGTCGCCGACCGGGGCGAGCAGGAGGCGATCCTGCGCCGCCTGGCCGGCGAGCTGTGCGAGCGCCTGGCCCGTCAGCAGCGCCACGGGCGCACGGTGGCCATCAAGGTGCGCCTCGACGACTTCACGACGGTGACGCGTGCCCGGACGCTGCCCGCGGCCACCAACGACCCGGCGGTGGTGGCCGACGTGGCCGTCGCCCTGTTGCGCGCCTACGCGCCGGCACGTCCCGTGCGTCTGCTCGGCGTGCGCGTGGCCGCCTTCGCGGGCGCCCCGGACCCTACGCCGGCCATCGACCAGCTCGTCCTGCCGCTGTAGGGTCTCGCGGCCATGGTCGAGGTCGACGGGCGCAGCCTGCATGTCGAGCGCCGCGGCAGCGGCGAGCCGCTGGTGCTCCTCCAGGGCCTGAGCGGCCACAGCGGCCACTGGGGTGAGGCCTTTCTGGAGGCGCTGGCGCGCGACTTCGACGTGATCGCCTACGACCACCGCGGGACGGGGCACTCGAGTCGTGTCGAGGGGTCCTTCACGCTCGCCGAGCTGGCCGACGACGCCGCCGGGCTCGTGCGCGCGCTGGGGCTCGAGGACGCCCATGTGCTGGGCATCTCCATGGGCGGCATGGTCGCCCAGGAGCTGGCGCTCGCCCACCCTGAACTGGTGCGCACGCTGACCTTGGGCTGCACGATGTTCGGCGGGCCACGCGCGCTGTTCACCGCGCCCGCCGTCCTGGAGGAGATCAGCGAGGCCGTGATGTCCGGCGACCGCGAGCGCGCGCTTCGCAACGGCTTCGAGGTCAACCTCTCGGAGGGCTACCGCGCCGGCGAGGGGCGCTGGGAGGAGTGGCAGGCCAGCTCCGCCCAGAACCCGGTGGGGCTCTCGGTCACCCTCCTGCAGCTGGAGGCCATCGACAACTTCCACACGGCCGACCGGCTGGGCTCCCTGGAGGTGCCCACGCTGGTACTGCACGGCACGGAGGACCGCTTGCTCGACGTGCGCAACGGCGAGATGCTCGCCGACGTGGTGCCCGGCGCGCGGCTGGAGGTCTTCGAGGGCGCCGGCCACCTGTTCTTCTGGGAGCAGCCCGAGCGCGCGGCAGCGCTGGTGCGCGAGCACGCCCTGGGCGACGGGACGCCGGGAGAGATGGGACCAGGGGAGCGAGCGGCCGGAGGCAGGCCGCCAGCTCGCGACGGCGACGCTCAGTAGAGCGCGGCCGCCAGCCGGCGGCGGGCGTCGCGGGCGAGGGGATGGTCGACGCCCAGCCCGTCGAGGACCCCCACCACCACGCGGCGCAGATCGTCCTTGGAGATCGCGGCGGCGGCAGTCGCGGGAGGCGGCCCGGCGGAGGTCGTCACCCCATCGGCGGCGGGCATGGCGGCCAGCAGCAGGTCGATGCCCCGCTCGGTGTCCCCGGCGTCCAGCGCCGCAAAGGCGTCGGCCAGGGATGGATCGCCGGCGTCCTCCAGGCGCAGGCGGGCAGCCAGGCCCTCGGCGGCGAAGCCGGTCGCGTTGACCAGCAGCCCCGCGGCCTCCTCGCGCTCACCCCGGCGGTGCAGCAGGTCGGCCAGCGCGACGGCCGCCTCGGTACGGTTGGGCTCCAGCTCGAGCGCACGGCGCAGCGAGGCCTCGTCGCCGGCGGCCACGAGCGCGTCGGTCTCCGAGGGCACGAGCGCATCGAAGAAGCGCGCCACTTCGGCGGGCGGCCGGGCGCCGGTGAACTCGTCGACCACCCGCCCGTCGCGGAAGGCCTTGACGGCGGGGATGCCCTGGATGCGGTAGGCGGCGGCCAGGCCCGGGTTGGCGTCGGTGTCGACCTTGGCCAGCACCACCTGGCCGTCGCGCTGGGCGGCGGCCTGCTCGAGCACGGGGGTGAGCTGGCGACAGGGACCGCACCAGGCCGCCCAGAAGTCGACGACCACCGGGAACTGGTGGGAGCGCTCCACGACCTCGGCCTGGAAGCCCCTCTCGGTGACGTCGATGGTGGTCATCGCGCGCGTAGGCTAGGGCAGTGCCCGAGCTGACCATCGCCGCGCCCGACGGCACCGTGCTGGCCGGGGAGGAGGCGGGAGCAGGGCCCCCCGTCGTGCTCGTGCACGGCCTGACCGCGACGCGGCGCTACGTCGTGATGGGCTCACGCGCGCTGGAGCGCGCCGGCCACCGCGTCGTGGCCTACGACGCCCGCGGCCACGGCGCCTCCGCCCCGCCCGCGTCGGGCGACTACGCCTTCGACGCCCTGGCCGGCGACCTGCTGGCCGTGCTCGACGATCGCGGCGTGGGGCGCGCGGTGCTGGCCGGCGCCTCCATGGGGGCGCACACGCTGCTGCGCGTGGCCCTGGACCATCCCGAGCGGGTGGCTGGCCTGGTGGTGATCACCCCCGCCTACGTACCCGAGGCGATCACCGACCCCCAGCGCCTGGCCATGTGGGACCGCCTGGCAGCGGGGCTGCGCGAGGGCGGCGTCGAGGGCTTTCTGGCCGCCAGCGACCTCTCGGCGCTTCCCGAGAGGTGGCGCGAGACGGTGACGCGCGTCATGGGCCAGCGCCTGAGCCGCCACGAGCACCCGGAGGCGGTA
Source organism: Solirubrobacteraceae bacterium (assembly GCA_035942615.1). Lineage (GTDB taxonomy): Bacteria > Actinomycetota > Thermoleophilia > Solirubrobacterales > Solirubrobacteraceae > Siliceabacter. Next base: position 5,579 of record DASZCY010000099.1, read on the forward strand.
GCCGACGCGCTGGAAGCGGTGCCGCGCTCGCGCCCCTTCCCCGACCTGCAGGTCCTCACCGAGCTCGCGCAGCCGGCGGTGGTCGTGGGCAGCCGCGACGAGGCGGACCCCACGCACCCTCTGGCCACTGCGCGCCTCTATGCCGACGTGCTGCCCGGCGCCCGGCTGGTGGTCGAAGACGAGGGCGCCTCGCCGCTGGCCTGGCAGGGCGGCCAGCTCTCGCGGGTCATCGCAGAGCTGGCGGCCCGGTCAGACGTGATGAGCGAGTAGATCTCCGAGCCGCGTCGGCGACCGGATGGCCGCCTGCGCCACCCTCAGTTCAGCTCCTTCTTGAGCGCCGAGGCGGCCGAGAACTTCGCGCCCTTGCTCGCGGCGATCTGGATCGTCTCGCCGGTGGCGGGGTTGCGCCCCTCGCGCGCGGAGCGCTCGCTCACGCTGAACTTGCCAAAGCCGGAGACGGAGACCTCGCCGCCCTTGGCGAGCTCCTGGGTGATGGCCTCGAACGCGGCGTCGACGGCCCGCTTGGCGTCCGACTGGTCGAGATCGGCCTTGTCGGCGACCTCCTTCGCGAGGTCCTGCTTGGTCATGGACGACTCCCGGATCTGGTTGACAGAGCGGGGTTAACGCTAGCGAGCGGCCCGGCGGCATGGGGACCACGTGTCCGCGGCGCCGGAGATGTGGCCAAGCGGGCCTGCCGGGGTAGGCCTGCGTTTCGCGTGGCTGATTCCCGGACCGTCACCCCTGCCGGCAGCCCTCCCGCCGGAAACCGCCCCGCCGGGGGCGCCCCCAAGGGCCCGACCGATCTGTCGGCCGGCGGCTGGAAGGCGACGCTCAAGCGCACGGTCAAGGAGTTCCAGGAGGACAACCTGACCGATTGGGCGGCGGCACTGACCTACTATGCGGTGCTGGCCATCTTTCCGGGCCTTATCGTGCTGGTCTCCATCCTGGGACTCGTCGGTCAGGCGCAGGCCACGACGCAGACCATGTTGCAGGTCATCGAGCAGGTGGCCCCCGGCTCGGCGGCCGACACCTTTCGCGGCCCCATCGAAGGCATCGTGCGCAACCAGGGCACCGCGGGGGCGCTCTTGGGCTTCGGACTGCTGGGCGCCGTCTGGTCGGCCTCCGGTTACATCGGCGCCTTCTTCCGCGCCTCCGACGCGGTCTGGGACGTCGAGGAGGGGCGCGCGGTGTGGAAGCTTGTGCCGCTGCGCGTGGGCGTGACCGTGCTGTCGGTCCTTGCGCTGGCCCTGGTGCTCATCGCGATGGTCGTCACGGGCCCGGTCGCGGAGGCCATCGGAAGCGTCATCGGGCTGGGGGGCACTGCCGTGACGGTGTGGGGCATCGCCAAGTGGCCGGTGCTGCTGCTGATCGTCATGGGCATCGTCGCGGGCCTCTACCACGTGTCGCCCAACGTGCGTCATCCGCGCTTTCGCTGGGTGAGTCCCGGCGGTGCCGCAGCGGTGATCGGCTGGATCGTGGTCTCCGGGCTCTTCGGGCTGTACGTCGCCAACTTCGGCTCCTACGACGCCACCTACGGATCACTGGGCGGCGTGGTGGTGTTCCTGTTGTGGCTGTGGCTGACCAACCTCGTGCTCCTGTTCGGGGCCGAGCTGAACGCCGAGCTGGAGCGCAGCCGGCAGATCGCCAAGGGCGTGCCGGCCGACCAGGAGCCCTTCCTGCCCCCGCGCCAGCCCGCGAAGGAGGGGTGAGCTCGGCGAGCGGGCCGCGCCGGACGGCGAAGGCTCTCCCGCCCGGCGCACGTGATGGACCCTTCACCGCTCGGTCACGCGCGAGTCGCCGCTTGGTAACAGCCGTCACGCCGTGGGGCGCCTAACGTGCCCAGCCGATGGCCACGCTCTCGCCCAAGCGCTTGCTCATGCCGTCGTTGGGCGGCGGGGTGTTCCCGCGCGTCCGCAGACCATGGCAGGAACGGGGCTCGGAGCACCCGGATGCTGCACCGGACTTCTACGCGCGGGATCTAGCCGGGCTGGCCGAAGGAATGCGGCGCGAGCTTGCCGGCTTGTTGGGCTTGGCGGAGCAGCGGTTGGAGCTTGTCAGCGTCGAACGCCCGAAAGGGCTCGCCATGCGCGCCGTCTACCGAGACGGCGCGACGGGCCACGACTACGAGGTGAGCGCCGAGCGCCACTCCGTCAACTTCGGGCGGGTGGGGCGCTGAGGACCATCACGGAGTGCCATGGCGCGGGCAGCGAGCGCCTCGGCGCGAATCGGCGATCCAGCCGCGGGGGTCGAGGCTTCAGACCGTGAGGCGCTGGCGCGCGAAGTCGTTCTGCCCGGCGGGCTGGACGAAGCGCTCGAAGGCCAGCGTCGCGCCGTCGGGGGCTCGTAGGTCGCTGGCGCGATACTCGACCTCCAGCTGATCGGGCCGGAGGGCCAGGTGGGCATAGCCGTGGCGGTAGCCGTCGTATTGGCGCACCCACGGTGCCTGGGCACGCACGCGCTCCTCCTGCAGTTCGCGGCCCCGCGACGTCACCGAGCCGCCGACGAACTCCACCGCGGCGGGGCGCCGGGCGGTGCCGTCGCCGAGCGCCTCAAAGTTCGAGGCGAGCACGCTGGCCATGAACACGTGGGCGTCGCCGGTGAGGAAGGCCACGTCGGTGATCCCCGCCCGCTCGAGCTCGCCGAGCAGCCGGGCGCGGTCCTGGGGGTAGCCGTCCCACCGGTCGGGCGCGGACCTGCCGTTGCCGTAGGGGTCCTGGGCGACGACGACCTGCTGGGCGATGAGCTTCCACCGCGCCCGCGACGCGCGCAGCCCTTGCAGGAGCCAGCGCATCTGCGCGTCGCCGAGCATGGCTCGCTGCCCGTCGTCGGTCTGCACGCGGTACTGGCGCTCGTCGAGCAGGAAGACGTCGGCGACCCGGCCGAAGGAAAGGCGCTTGTAGATGCGGTGGCGGTCCGAGGGGAACGCCATCCGGGGCATCCACTCGAAGGCGGCCCGGTAGGCCGCGCTGCGCTGGGCGCGCGACGGCGGGGGCTGGCCGTCGGAGTAGTTGTTCTCGACCTCGTGGTCGTCCCAGATGTGTGCGACAGGGTGCACACGGTGCAGCTCGCGCAGGCCGGGGTCGGACCGGTACAGGGCGTACTTGCTTCGGTAGGAGGCCAGGTCGACCGCACTGATGCCGTCTGCGCGCAGCTCGGCCTTCTGGGACTCGTAGACGTAATCGCCGAGGAAGAGGTAGAGGTCGAGGTCGGGCACGGTCGCGGCGTCGGCGTGCGCCGCGAAGTGCCCGAGCGCGTAGTGCTGGCACGAGGAGTAGGCGATGGACAGCGCCTCGGCCGAGTCCGCGGCCGGCGTTGTGCGCGACCTGCCGATCGGCGAGACGTCCGTGCCCGACTCCCACGCATAGAAGTAGTCGGTGCCCGGCTTCAGGCCCCCGACGCGAGCCTTCAGCGTGCCGTTGACCCCCCGGCCGGTGGGCACCACGGTCGTGGCCACCACCCGGCGCAGACCCCGATCGCGCGCGACGACCAGCCGGGCCCCCGAGCGCAGCCGCTCGGTCTCCAGCCGCGACCAGAACGTGACGGCCCGGGTGCTCGGCTCGCCCGAGGCGACGCCGTCGAGGAAGGCGCCGGGCCCCACGCGCGGGCGCTGGGACAGCAGGCTGCGGGCCCATGCGGGCGGGACCGCGGCGAGCAGGCCGGTGGCGGTGGCACCGGCGACGAGTTCACGGCGGGTGAGGCGGGGAGTGGGCCCGGTCATCGCAGGGTGAAGGTGAGGCGGGAGGGGACGGCGTCGCGGCGGCCGGCCAGGCCGGCGGCCTCGACGCGCAGGCGGTAGCGGCCGCGCACGAGCTTGCGCACCCGACGCAGTTCGACGGCCTGACGGCGGCTGCGCAGGGCGGCGACGTCGCCGCGGGCGTAGAGGCTTCCCTTGGGGCCGATCAGGCGCAGGCGCGCCGCACAGACCGGGCCGCGGGCAACCTCCACGCCGAGCGTGATCCGCCGCGAGCGGTTGCGCACCTGGGCCAGCGGCGACCCGGCGCCGAGTGCACCGCCGATCGCCGGGTCCTGCGAAGGCAGGCAGCCCCCGCCCGAGCGCACGGCGCCAGGGGCGGCGGGCGCGAGCCTCACGCGGGCCTGCGACGACGGCGGTGGGCGGTCGGTGCCGATGCGAATCCAGACGGTGCGGAGGGTGCGGAGGGTCACGGGGAGCACGAGGGGCCCGGGACCGTCGCGGTCTATGCAGTCCAGCGCCCCGCGCGGCGAGGGCCGGGCGCCGACGAACACGCTCAGCGCAGCGGCCTGCGAGCCTGCCGCGGTGATCACGTGGCGGCCGGGCTGGCGCGGTCGGGCCCGTCGCCACACGCCGCCCATGCTCGGGCAGGTGGGGGTCGCCGGGTCTTCGGCGGAGCTGGTCGCTCCCGCGAGGGGGACCCGGCCGGTGCCGCGGCGGGACAGCCACGGCGTGGCGAGGCCGGCCCGGTCGCCGACCGGCGGAAGCGCGGCGCCCAGGCTCACCTCGTCGAGCGACAGCACGGCCTGCTCGTCCTCGGGCGTGCCCGGTGCGCCCCGCCGGCCAACCTGGATCAGCACCGCCCGGCCGGCCGGCACGCGCAGGGTGACCGCCGAGGTGCGGTCGCCAGCGGCGTCGGACCCAGACGCGCCGCGGCCGGCGCACGCGTTGGGCCGGGCGGTCGACGACGGCCCGCCCGGCTTGGGCTGAACGAACGCAGCGAGGTCGACCACGCCAAGCGTGCGCCCGGCCGCCTCGACGGTGAGCTCGCGCGCCTCCGGGATCCCGGGCGCGACGAACCAGACCGTCCGGTCGAACGAGCGGCGCCCCAGGCAGCGGGGGACGCCCGGGTCGGCCCGCGCCTCGGCGAGGTCGGCGACGGCCTGGCGCTCGGCCGGCGTGCCGTTGGCGGCGGTGTAGGGCTCGAAAGGGGCCGGGGCGCTCGGCGCGTCATTGGCCGGCGCGGCGGCCGACGCGGGCGGCGCGAGCAGAGCGAACACGGCCGCGGCGAGCACGGGCAGGTAGGCGAGCCGCTGCATCGGTGGTCCAGACTCCGCGTCGGGGCGCAAGTTGCGGTGCGGGCGACTGCGCCTCGTCCACGCGCGAGGCGTGGTCGCTCGGAAGCCGGCTCCCACTGGGCGCGAGCCAGCATGTACACGCCATTTACATAACGCGCATTATCAGGCGCTCAACCGGACTCTCGGGTAACCGCCCACCCCTTGGTTGCTGCGGGCGTCGCTCGATGTCAGTGGTTCCCTGACGCCCTCCTCTCACCGATCTGCGCCATGCTGCTCACCGCCGGATAACAGTGATTGGGCACGCCGGTCCGGGAGCTCGGGCAAGGCGCGCATCCGCGGTGACGAGTTCGCATGCCAGGGCTTCAGCCAAAGCCACGTAGGTGGCGTCGTATGCCGTCAGGTTGTCGCGCAACTGCCAGATCCGAGGCAGGAGACCAACTACCGCAGCCCTGTGCAGCCCAAGCCGACCCCAGCGATCGAGTGCGAACCCGGCGGTCTTGGAGTCGATAGCGCCGCGTCGCACCTGCGCGCGAAGGGCGCTGGCGACCTCCGAGTCAGCGAGGTGCGGTACGACGGCGGTCTCGGTTGCGAGCGATCGCCGGGCGCCTGCGTCGTTCAACAGAGCGAGGGTGGCTGCCGATGCATCGAGGACGATCACCGAGCCGATCGGCCGGCGTCTAGATCGGCGACGACCTCTGATGCTGAGACCTCGAGGTCAGGCAACTCGCCCAGCAACGCTGGGTTGTCCGCCCGGCGTGCGGCCTCGCCGAGTTCCCTGAGGGCGAACGACGAAACCGACAAGCCCTCTCGGGCCGCGAGCGATGCGAGGCGCTCGCTCAGCTCGTCTGGCACGTGACGCAAATAGAGCGTCTTCATGTCGCACGATGCTAGCACGATGCGACATGTTTGCCACCAAGCCACGGTCATTCGACCGTCGTTCTACAGATGGCTCGCCCACACGCCGGGGTCGTGGCGACCTCTTCACAGCTCGATTACAGCTCGGTCACAGAAGCCGTTTCGCGGCCGGGCACCCTCCTCAGGCACGACGAAAAGTGATCCGGCTACATCGGACCCGATCGACCAGCAAGCGAGGCCTCACGTGACGATCCAAGGCAACTGGGACCGCAGGGAGTCAAACCGGCGCACGTTCCTGGGCCGGGCGGGGATGGGCGCGGGCGCGCTCGCCTTCGCGGCAGCCGGGTTCTCCGAGCACAAGGCGTGGGCCAAGCCGTTCTTCCAGCGCCAACCCTTCAGCCTCGGGATCGCCTCGGGCGATCCCCTGCCCGACGGCGTGGTCCTGTGGACCCGCCTCGCCCCCGATCCGCTGGAGCCGGGCGGAGGCATGCCCGGGCGCAAGGCGCCCGTGCGCTGGGAGGTGGCCACCGACGAGCGTTTCCGCCAGGTGGTGCGCAAGGGAAACACCCACGCCACGCCAGAGCTTGCCCACTCCGTGCACGTCGAGGTCGACGGGCTCCAGCCCGGACGCGAGTACTTCTATCGCTTCAAGACGGGCTCGGAGATCAGCCCGGTAGGCCGGACCAAGACCGCCCCGCCGTTGGGGGCGCCGACGAGCGCGCTCGCGTTCGCGTTCGCCTCGTGTCAGAACTACGAGGACGGCTATTACGC
>DASZCY010000100.1:0-1782 GCA_035942615.1 Solirubrobacteraceae bacterium
TCCCACGCGTGGGCGGACCTCGCGGGGTTGTTGTAGGGGCCCTTCGGGGCCGTTTGACTCGAACTCCCGACCTCCTGGGTGCGATCCAGGCATCGCTGCCCGTCGAATCCGGAATGTGTGAATGCGAGCGCCGCCTCTCTCTTAGACCATATGGAGTGTCGTTCCGTCCGGCCTGGGTTGTAGAAGGGGCCGGTTCCCCCACGACGGTCGTGGGGTGATGTTGTTGCCGCGCGGCTGGCACCGCGCGGCGCTCCACAACCGCAGAGGAGGAGCCAGCCATGGCGAAGGCTAGAAGCCTCGTCGGTCTGGACGTGCACGCCGCGAAGATCGTGGCGGCGGTGCTCGATGCCGAGACCGGTGAGTTGCAGTGCTTCACGCTGGGCGGCGACGTCGCGCAGGCGGCCGGGCTGTGCGGCGGGCTGCCGCGCCCGGTGCGCGCTGCCTACGAGGCCGGTCCGACCGGCTATGGGCTGGCGCGCGAGCTCGCCGGCCGTGGTGTTGAGTGCATCGTGGCGGCGCCGAGCAAGATCCCGCGCGGCGCTGGCGAGCGCGTCAAGACCGATCGCCGTGACGCCGAGCATCTCGTGCGGCTGCTGCTGGCCGGCAAGCTGCGTCCGGTCCGCGTGCCGGGCCCCGAGGAGGAGGCGCTGCGGGACCTCGTGCGCGCCCGTGAGACTGTGCGGGCCGATCTGTTGCGCTGTCGACACCGGCTGTCGAAGCTGTTGCTGCGTCACGGTATGCGCTTTGACGACGGGCAGGCGTGGACGCAGCGCCACCGCGACTGGCTGGCGCAGGTCGCGCTGCAGTGGCCGGCGGCGCAGGCGACGATGCTCGACGCGCAGGGCGCGATCGACGCGCTCATGCACCGCCGCGACGCGTTGGACCGCGAGATCCTCGCGCTGTTGCCGGCGTCGCCGTGGGCGGTCCAGGCCGGGCGGTTGCGCTGCCTGCGCGGGATCGACACGCTGACCGCGGTCGGGCTGTGCGCCGAGATCGGTGACTTCGAGCGCTTCGCCAAGGCGCAGCAGCTGAGCAGCTACGTCGGGCTGGTCCCGTCGGAGAGCACGACCGGCCAAAAGCGCCGGCTCGGCGCGATCACCAAGACCGGCTCCGGCCACGCCCGCAGGCTGCTCGTCGAGGCCGCTTGGCACTACCGCCCGCGCCCGCGGATCGGCAAGGCGCTGACCGACCGTCAGGACGGCCAGCCCGCCGAGGCGGTCGCCGTCGCGTGGAGCGCCCAGCAGCGTCTGCACCGCACCTGGACGCGCTTGGAGCAGCGCGCCAAGCGCCGCACAATCATCGCCGTCGCCGTCGCGCGCGAACTGACGGGCTTCTGCTGGGCGGTCACCCGCATCGAGTGAGCTCAGCGCTCGAACACCCCCACCCCGTCGGCTGGGTCGGTGGCGGCCTGGCAACGCGCGGGGAACCCGCGACAACGCTATGAGCAACCCGCCCCCACAGGGCTGGCCACGCCCGACCTTAGACAGCGGCTCCCCACGACGAATCAACGGTCCTGCGGTAGCCAACCCGCGGATATCAGCCTGACCGCGCGTCGCGCACAGCAACGCCGGACCGCCACCCACCCAGCCGACCACCCCCCTTACAGCAAGCGCCAATGCGCCAACTCGACGACCTCAAATTGACAAACGCCTCTCCATATCAGCGTTGCCTAACGCAGACTTGTGGTCGGAACCCCAGTTCGCCGCCCAGGCGCGGAACCGGGGCTCGGCGACGCCTCCGCGCAGCTGCAGGCGGTGTCGCACGCACGCCCTCGAGGCCCTC
>DASZCY010000101.1:0-3902 GCA_035942615.1 Solirubrobacteraceae bacterium
CCAGCGCGCCGGTGGCGGCGAGCACGCGGAACAGTCGGCCGCGCCGACCGGCGACCAGGCCGCCGACGACCCACGCCGGGCGGGCCATGAGCATCCACGCCGCGGCCACCAGGAAGGGCACCCCGCGCCAGCCGCGCCCCAGCTTCGGGTCGTAGTGGTAATGGCCGAAGGGCCGCCCGGTGGCCACTCCCGCCAGCTCGACGGCGTAGCCGCTCGCCGCCGCCACGCCCAGCAGGCCCAGCCCGCGCGCCGCACCGCGCGCGGCCGTCGCCTCGGCCGCCGAGGTGGCGGCCAGCAGGCCCACCACGCCCTTGGTCTGGGCCGCCGAGCGCCGGCCGGGGACCTTGCCGTAGGCCACCTGCACGACGGCCAGCACGGCGAACAGCACGCGGAAGAGCATCTTCACGGGACGGGCAGCCTATGAGCCGGCGCGGGCGCCCGGTGCGCGGGCGGCGACGAGCAGCTTGCGCCTGCGCGGCACGACAGCGCGGCCGGGTCGGGTGCCGTAGCCCTCACGCTCGATCTCGCGCAGGATCTCGCGGTACATGGCGGCGGCCGCGGCGACCGCGCGCCGGCCGCACAGCAGCAGGCCGATGCCCGCCACCCCGCGCTCGTAGAGGGCGTCGGCGCGCGCGATGCCGTCGCGCAGCAGCGCCTCGCGCTGGCCCGCCTCGAGCGTGCCCTCGCAGCGCTCGATGGTCTCGCGGGCCAGGTACACGCGGCCGTTGGCGCGGTCCTCGTCGATGTCGCGCAGGATGTTGGTGCGCTGCATGGCCATGCCCAGCGCCGCGGCGGCGGGAAGCGCAGCGTCGCGCTCGCGCACGCCCAGCAACTCGGCCATCACCACCCCCACGGTTCCGGCCACGCGGTAGCAGTAGCCGTCCAGCTCGTCCTCGCTGGTCATCGTCGCGCCGGCGAGGTCGTCGCGCATGCCCGCGCAGAAGTCGCGCACCGCGTGGCGGGGGACGGTGTGGCGGCGGGCGAGCTGGCCCAGCACCTGGGTCTCGCGCGAGCGCGCGACCCCGTCGTCGCACCAGCGCTCGAGGGCGGCCACGCGCTCCAGTGCGTCCGCGCGGCCCTCGTCGACCAGGTCGTCCAGCGTGCGGAAGACCAGGTAGAGGCGGTAGACGTCGTCACGGACCTCTCGCGGCAGCAGGCGGCAGGCCAGGGCGAAGGTGCGCGCCACCTGCCGCGTGGTGGAACGCGCCTCGGCGAGGGTGGGATCAGGCGAGCGCAGCAGGAACACGCTGCCTCCCAACGTCGGCCGCCACCAGCCCCGCCGTGATCTCCGCGCCCAGCAGCACCCCGGGGATCCCGGCACCCGGATGCGTGCCCCCGCCCACGAAGTACAGCCCGCCCACGCTGCGGTCGCGGTTGTGCTGGCGCAGCCAGGCCGACTGGTGCAGGACGGGCTCGGTGGCGAAGGCGTTGCCCCACTTGGCGCCCAGCTGCGACTCGAAGTCCAGCGGGCTCATGCGGTGCTCCACGCGCACCGAGCGGGCCAGCCCCTCCAGCGCGAAGGTGGCCTCCAGGTCGGCCATCAGCGCGTCGCGCACGCCGTCGGCCTCGCGCGCCCAGTCCACCCGCCCACGCAGGTTGGGCACGGGCAGCAGCGCCGCGATGGAGTCCCCTCCGGGCGGGGCCATGCCCGGCTCGGTGCGCGTCGGGGCGTGCAGGTAGGTGGAGAAGGTGCGGGCCAGGCGCCCGCGGCGGGTGACGTCGGCGATGAAGCGCCGGTAGCCGCCGCCCACCAGCAGCGTGTGGTGGAGCAGATCGCCGAAGACGCGATCGGTGCCCAGATAGAGCAGCAGGCACGACATCGTGGCTCGCGGCGAGCGCACCGGGGCCGGGCGGCCCAGCAGCTCGTGGGTGCGCAGCACGTCGGCGTTGGAGACCACGACCTTGGCGGGCACGCGCTCGCCGCCGGTCGTGATCACGCCGGTCACCCTGCCACCGTGCGTCTCGATGCGCTCCACGCGCGCCTCGCAGCGCACGTCCAGGCCGCGGGCCATCGCCTCGACCACCGCGTAGACCCCGCCCCTGGAGTACCAGACGCGGTCGAGGAACTGCAGGTACACGAGCGCCCCGTAGATCGCGGGCACCCGGAAGGGGTTGCCCCCGATGAACAGCGAGTGGAACGAGAAGGCCTCGCGCACGCGCGGGTGCTCGAAGTGGCGGCACACCAGCCGCCACAGCGGCTGGGCCGCGCCCAGGCGGACCATGGCCGGGGCGAAGGCGGCCAGGTCACGGGCGCGCAGGAACGCCCGGCGCCCCGCGTCGAGGATGCCCTGCTCGTAGATGGGCTTCAGCGCGGCCAGGAAGCCGTCGAAGGCCGCCGCGTCGCGTGCACTGAAGCGCGCGAGCTCCGCGCGCATGTGCTCGCGGTCGGCGGAGAAGTCCAGGTGGCGCTCCTCGCCCGCCCAGCGGATGCGATAGAAGGGATCGAGCTCGATCATCTCGACCTCGCGGTGCAGGTCCATCCCGCCCGCCGCGAAGGTCTCCTCCAGCACCCAGGGCATCGTGATCAGCGAGGGCCCGGTATCCCAGGTGAAGCCCGCGTCGCGCAGCTGGTAGGCCCGCCCCCCCGGCTTGGCGCGGCTCTCGAGCACGGTCACGTCGTGGCCCATGCCCTGCAGGCGCAGCGCGGCGCCCAGCCCGCCCAACCCGGCGCCGATGACCACCACGCGGCTCACGACGTGCCCGCGACCAAGTCGACCGCGTGCGGTTCAGGCTCGGGAAGCGCGCGGTGGCACGGGCAGCGGGACTCCAGGCCGGCGGGGTGGGCACGCAGCACATCGGCCCGCCCGGCGTGTCGGAGGTGGTCGCCCTGGCGTTCGGCTGCCATCGTCGGGGAGTACGCAGCATCCGCCACGAGGGATGCCGACGGTACCGATTTCGAGCTGGATGCTCTGAAGGATCGCCCGCTGCCCAGCGCGGCGAGAGGAGCCCTCCCGGGCGGTCAGCGCAGCGCCTTGAATCCACGGTCCAGCAGCTGCTCGGCCTGGCGCCCCGGGTCGGGCGAGTCCAGGAGCACCACCAGCAGCCGCTCGTCGCCGCGCTCGGCCGCCGCCACGAGACAGCGGCCCGCCCGACGCGTGTAGCCGGTCTTCACGCCGATGGCGCCGCGGTAATCCTCGCGCAGGAGCGGGTTGTTGTTGGTGAGAAACAGGCGCCCGCCCTTGATCGGGAAGGGGATCTCGGCGCGTTTCTTGGCGACGATCCGGGCCAGGCGCGGGACGTCGAGCACCCGCTTGCCCAGCGCCGCCAGGTCGGCCGGACAGGAGCGGTTGCGCGAGGACAGCCCCTCCACTGACGCGAAGATGGTGCAGCCCAGACCCCAGCGCTCGGCCTGCTCGTTCATGCGCTGCACGAAGGTCGCCTGCGAGCCGACCGCCCGAAGCGCGAGCGCGCGCGCCGCGTCGTTGCCCGAGGGCAGCAGGAGCCCGTGCAGCAGCGCCTCGACCTTCACGCGCCTGCCCTTGGGCAGCAGGCCCACCCCCGAGCCGCGGTAGGCCAGCACCTCGTCGGTGATCTTGGCCTCGTCGCCGGCGCCCAGCCGCTCGGCGGCCACCAGCGCGGTCATCATCTTGGTCAACGAGGCGATCGGGCGCACCGCGGTGGCACGGCGCTGCCACAGCACCTCGCCGCTGTCGAGGTCCACGAGGATGCCGCCCTTCGGCGCGCGGCGTGGGTCGTACTGGACATCCTCGACCTGGGCGTCGAGGTCGATCAGCCCGCCGCCGACCGGAGTGTCCAGTGGTCCGTTGGCGCCCTGGGGCGCCGGGTTCGCCGCGACGCCGGGCGGTGCGTCCACCCCGATGGCGGCGGAGGGCACGCCGCCGGGGCCGCCCAGCGCGCCCGCGACCACCGCCGCGCCCGCGGCCAGCAGGGCGAGCAGCATG
>DASZCY010000102.1:0-10467 GCA_035942615.1 Solirubrobacteraceae bacterium
GCCTGGGCACCGGTGCGCGGCGCATGGGGCTCCAGGCGCCGGGGCGGTGCGGCCACCGCCCCGCCCGCCCCGGCGGGCACCGCGCGCGTGGCGTCGGTCGTCGGACCCCCGTGGCGCCCGGCCTCGGTGGCCTGCGTGCCCTCCAGCGGCCCCTCACCGCGCATCGCCGCGCCGAAGGCCTGGCGCATATCCTCGGCCGAGCCCCAGCGCTCCTCAGGCTCCAGCGCGAGGGCCCGCTCGATGACCACGGCCACCTGGGGGCCGATCTCGGGAGTGACCTGGTCGGCGCGCGGGGGGACCTCGCGCTGCTGCTTGAGGGCCAGCTCGGTGAGCGAGCTGGCCTCGTAGGGCAGGCGGCCCGTCAGCAACTGGTAGGCGACGACCCCGAGGGCGTAGAGGTCCGTGCGCGCGCCGGCCTGCTCGCCGTGGGCCTGCTCGGGGGCCAGGTAGGCAGCGGTGCCCAGCACGGAGCCGGCCTGCGTGATGGCCGCCGAGTCGGCCGCCTTGGCGATCCCGAAGTCGGCCAGCTTCACCGTGCCCTCGTCCGAGCGCATCAGGTTGCCGGGCTTCACGTCGCGGTGCACCACCCCGTGGCGGTGGGCGTAGGCCAGCCCCCGGCATGCCCCGTCGACCAGTGCGGCGGCCTCGTCGAGGGAGAGCCGGCCGGCCTCGCGCAGGATCTCCGCGCCCGACTGGCCCTTGATGTACTCCATCACGATGTAGTGGCGGCCCGTCGGGTCGTCCAGCCCGAAGTCGAAGACCTGCACGATGTTGGGGTGCACGAGACGGGCGGCAGCCAGGGCCTCGCGGCGGAAGCGCGAGACGAACTGGGCGTCGTCGACCAGATGCTCGGCCAGCAGCTTGACCGCCACGTGGCGCTCCAGCCGGCGATCGAGGGCGAGGTGGACGGTCGACATGCCGCCGAAGCCCAGCCGGTCGCCCACCTCGTAGCGTCCGGCGATGACCTCCTCGCTCACGGGAGGGCCCCTCCGTCGGGCAGGGGTGACGTGCCGCCGCTGCCGTTGCCTCCGCCGTTGCCGTTGCCTCCGCCGTTGCCTCCGTCGTTGCCTCCGTCGTTGCCTCCGCCGTTGCCGCCGTCGCCATCCTCGGGCGGTGTGGGGACCTCGGGCGGCTCGACCGGCTCCTCGTCTTCGGGCTCCTCCTCGGGTGGGGGGGCGGGCGCGGGCTCGGGCTCCTCGAAGGTGGGCGGCGCTTCCGGGACGGGTTCCTCGGCGGGCTCGTCCTCCATCTCGGCCTTCGCGCAGTCCGTGGTGGCCCGTTCGCGCAGCAGCTCGGCGCCCTCCTGCAGGCGGGCCCTCAGCTCGGGGTCGACCGATCCGGGCAGCTCCACGATCCGATCCGAGAAGGACTGGAGCTGCGCCGTCGCGTCCTCGCAGCGTGTCGAGGACACCGCGCGAGCCACCTGATCCAGATCCTCGACCAGGGCGTCGGCGCGCGCGGGGGGGATGCCGCCCTCGGTGCCCCCGCCGCACGCGCCGGCGGCCAGGACCGCCAGGGCGGCGGGGATGGACAGGAGGAAGCGGTGGCGGGTGGTCACTGGCCGAGGTGCAGTCGTTCTCCGAGCGAGGCCGGGAGACCCGCCTGCCGGATGGCGGCGTCCGCCCCGTCGACGTCGTACTCCGTCCGCCGCCAGCCCGCTCGCCCGCGTTCGGTGTCGAGCAGCAGCCAGGCGGCGCGCGGATCGCCGTCTCGCGGCTGGCCGACGCTGCCGGGGTTGAGAAGCCACTGGGCGTCGCCCAGGTCGACCTCGTCGCCAGGATAGCGGCGCTCGCCCAGAAGCCGGCCGTCCGACGGGCGGTTGAAGGTCAGGGCGACGTGGGAGTGGCCGATCAGGGCGATCGCCTCCCTCGCCGCGTCCAAGGCCATCTCGGCCAGGAGGTCGGAGATCACGTACTCCCAGATCGGGTCGCGGGGGGAGGCGTGGTAGAGACCGATCTCCTCGCGCTGGTCGGCCGGGCGCAGCCCCTCGAGGAAGGCCAGCTCGTCGGCCCCGATGGTCTTCTGGGTCCACTGCACCGCGGCGGCTGCCCCCGGGGAGAACTCGTCGATGGCCAGCGTCCGGGTGACGGCCAGGTCATGATTGCCGGCAAGGCAGATCGCAGAGCGCTCGGCGGCCAGTTGGACGCAGGCGTCGGGGTCGGCGCCGTAGCCCACCAGGTCGCCCAGGCACCAGATCTCGTCGGGGGCCTCCCGGTCGACATCGGCCAGCACGGCCTCGAGGGCGTGGCGGTTGCCGTGGAGGTCGGAGATGATCGCGGCGCGCATGGACGCAAAGCACTCTAGGGTCGGACGATGGCCCGCGGACACCTGCGCGTGGCGGCGACGGTGGTCGCCGCGATCGTGGTCGCCGAGGCCGCGGTGCTGACGCTGCGTCCGCGCGAGGGGATCGTGGATCCCGTGCCGGTCGATCTCACAGGGTACTTCACCGGGCAGCAGCTCCAGCGGGCGGAGGCCTACCGCGGCCCGCAGCGCCTGCTGGGCCTTGGCGTGCTGGCCGTGGAGATCGGCGTGCTGGCCCGGGTGGCCTGGCGCCCACCCGCGGTCCTGACCGCCTCGCGCCGGCACCCGCTGGTGGCCGCGGCGGCTGCCGGTGCAGCGCTCTCGCTGCTGGTGGCCCTGGCTCCGCTGCCGCTGCAGGCCGTCGCCCACCAGCGCGCGCGGGAGGTGGGCCTGGTCACCCAGTCGTGGGGCGGATGGGCGGCCGACGTGGCTCGCTCGTCGGCCATCGGCGCCCTGTTCGCCGCCCTGGGCGCCGTCGCGGCGGTCGGCCTGCTGCGCCGCGCCCCACGGATGTGGTGGCTATGGGGTTCGGGCGTGATCGTCGGCTTTGGAGCGTTCACGGTGGCCCTGAGCCCGGTCGTGATCGCGCCGCTGTTCAACGAGTTCCGTCCGCTGCCCGCCGGAGACCTGCGTCGCGACGTCCTCGTGCTGGCCGACCGCGCCGGCGTCCGGGTGGGCGAGGTCTACGTGATGGACGCCAGCCGGCGCACCACGGCGGCCAACGCCTACGTCGCCGGCCTGGGCGCCACCAAGCGGGTGGTGCTCTACGACACGTTGCTCGAGAACTTCCCGCCCGAGGAGGTGCGGGTAGTGGTCGCCCACGAGCTGGGGCATCAGTTCCACGCCGACCTGTGGGGCGGGCTGGGCTTCCTCGCGGTCGTCACGCCCGTCGGACTCTTCGCCGCCGGGCGCATCACTGAGCGCCTTGCCCCCGACTTGCGCGGGCCCGCGGCCCTACCCGCGCTGGCCCTCAGCGTGGCGGTGATGGTGCCCGCCATCACCTGGGTGTCCAACCAGCTCTCCCGCGCCGTCGAAGCGCGCGCGGACACCTTCTCGCTGGCGCTCACCGGCGATCCCGCCGCCTTTGCGGCCTTCGAGCGGCGCATCACCCTGCGCAACCTTGGCGACCCCGACCCGCCCGCCTGGGCGACGTTCCTGCTGGCCACCCACCCGCCCACCGTGGAGCGCTTGGGCGCCGCGGAGGCGTGGGCGGCCGGCCGGCGCCCCCGGTAGCCCGCCCGGCCGGATAACGCACGCGCGTCCCCGGGCTGGGCGCGCAGCGATATGGGCTGTCAGCCCCCCTGTCCGGGCTCGTCGCCGTACTCGGGCAGGTTCTTGATCCCCTCGCGGGTGCGGAACTTCGACCAGGCGTCCTCGAGGGCGTCGAGCAGCTCGCGAGCGAAGCGCGGCGAGAGGTTGACCCGGGTCACGACGACACCGGGGATCTCCTCCTCCTCCACCTCGTGGTCGACCCGCGCGAAGGTGATGGTGAACTCGTAGTCGCTGAAGGAGACGTTGGCGAAGTTGGCGTAGTGGCCCGCCATCTCCTCCGGCGAGAAGTGGATGTTGATGTGGCGCTCGGGAGGGAGCTGATCGTCGTCGGCCATGGCGCCTACTATCGCAGCGAATGAAGTGGACCGTCCTCGCCGTCGGGCGCCTGCGCCCGCCCTTCGTGGACGACGCCCAGCACTACATGCGCCTGTTGGCCCGCCACGCCAAGGTCGAGGTGGTGGAGGTGGCCGAGGGCGCCACGGTGGCGCGGCGCCTGCCCCGCGAGGCGGTGATCGTGCTGCTGGACGCCGGCGGCCAGGAGCACGACTCGGAGGCCTTCGCCCGCTGGCTGGAGCGCCACCGACAGGGCGGGCGGGACGTGTGGTTCGTCGTCGGCGGGCCCTACGGGATCGCGCTGGACGGCCGGGTCGACCATCGCCTCTCGTTCGGGCCCATGACCCTGCCCCACCAGCTTGCGCGGGTGGTGCTGCTCGAGCAGCTCTACCGCGGGCACAAGATCCTCGCGGGTGAGCCGTACCATCACTGACCCTCCATGGCAAGACCGATCGAAGAGCTGCACGCCGCCGTCGAGGCGGCAGTGGTCGCCACCGCGAACGGCCACGGGCCCCGTGCGCGCCCGAACCTCGAGCGCCCCCGGAAGGCGGGCTTCGGCGACTTCGCCACCAACGCCGCGCTGCTGCTGGCTCCCGTGCTGGGCCAGCCGCCGCGTGACGTGGCCGCGCGCCTGGGCGACGCGCTGAGCGACCGCCTCGGCGACGCGCTGGAGCGCGTGGAGGTCGCGGGCCCGGGGTTTCTCAACCTCTTTCTCTCCGACGCGTGGCACCGCAGTGCGCTGGCTGGCGTGGTGGCCGCGCAGGACGCGTTCGGCGCCCGCGGCGCGGCCCAACCCGAGCGCATCAGCGTGGAGTTCGTGTCGGCCAACCCGACCGGCCCCCTGCACGTCGGCCATGCACGCAACGCGGCCTACGGCGATGCGCTGTGTCGCATCCTGGCCTTTCACGGCCACGCGGTGGAGCGCGAGTTCTACGTCAACGACTTCGGCAGCCAGGTGCTGCGCCTGGGGGAGTCCATCCGGGCGCGCGCCCGTGGCGAGGAGGTGCCCGAGGGCGGCTACCGTGGCGCGTACGTGGCCGAGCTGGCCGCCGAGATCGAGGACGCCGCTCAGCGGCCCGTCGAGGAGGTGGCCCGCGCCGGGGTGGAGGCGATGCTCGCGCGCATCGCCGCCACGCTGGAGCGCTTCGGGGTGGGCTTCGACCACTGGTTCAGCGAGCGTGCGCTGCACGAGGGCGGCGACGCCCTGGTGCGTGAGGCCTACGCCGAGCTCGAGCGCCAGGGGCGCATCTACCGCTCGGAGGGGGCGCTGTGGCTGCGGACCTCCCAGCTGGGCGACGACAAGGATCGGGTGCTCGAGCGCTCCTCGGGCGAGCACACCTACTTCGCCTCCGATGTCGCCTACCACCAGCACAAGCGCGCGCGCGGCTTCGACCGCCTGCTCGACGTGTGGGGCGCCGACCACCATGGTTACGTGGCCCGCATGAAGGCCGCCTTCGCGGCGCTGGGCGGCGACCCCGAGCGCCTCGAGCTGCTCATCATGCAGTTCGTCAACCTCACCGGGGGCGCCTCCATGTCCAAGCGTGCCGGGGACTTCGTGACCCTGGACGACCTCGTGGGCGAGGTCGGCGTGGATGCGGCGCGCTGGTTCCTGCTGGCCCGCTCGCACGACACCACGGTCGAGTTCGACCTCGACCTCGCGCGCGAACAGGAGCCCCAGAACCCCGTCTACTACGTGCAGTACGCCCACGCGCGCATCGCCTCGCTCCTGCGCGCCGCCGAGGACGCCGAGCGGGAGGCCGCCCTGGCGGGACCCGACCGCGGCGCCCCCCTGGAGGCAGCCGAGCGCGAGCTGGTCAAGAAGGTGCTCGCCTTCCCGGGGGAGGTGGAGGAGGCCGCGGCGCGCCGGGCGCCCCACCGCATCGCCGCCTACGCGCTGGAGCTGGCCCAGCAGTTCAGCGCTTTCTACCGCGACTGCCCAGTGCTCAAGGCCGACTCGGCGGACCTGCGCGCCCAGCGCCTGGCCGTCAGCGCGGCCACCCAGGGGACCATCGCTCGCGCCCTGGAGCTTCTGGGCGTGCGCGCGCCGGCTTCGATGTAGGAGGACAAGTCCCCCTCGCGACCTCCTGCGTCTACAGGCGGTAGCGCGCGAGGTCGTCGTCCAGGCGCCGGGCGTCGGCGCGGCTGAGCACGACCGCCTGATCTTCGGACCCCGCCCGGGGTCCTGTGCGGGCGCGGCGCCGCCAACGTGGCAGCGCGAGAGCCAGCGCGAGCCCCACCCCGGCGAAGGCCCCGAGCGGCACGACGTAGGCGGCCAGGCCGAACCCCTCGTCCGGTGGCAGGGCGAGCACCCCCTCGCCGTACTCGTCGACCAGCACCGCCTTGATCTGGGCCTTGGTGCGTCCCTGCACGACCAGGTCGCGGATGAGCGCCCGCTGACGCTGGGCCTGGGGCGAGCCTTCGGCCACGTTGAGGGGGACGTTGCACGTGGTGCACATCACCTCGTCCTCCACGTCGGGCAGGGTGGTTCGCTGCTGGGCGAGCGACGGTGCGGCGGCGAGGACGGTGATCACGACGGCCACCGGCAGGCTCAGGGCGGTGCGCCACATCGCCACCCATCGTAGAATGCTCCCTCCGCGCGGACGTAGCTCAGTTGGTAGAGCGTCGGCTTCCCAAGCCGAAGGTCGCGGGTTCGACCCCCGTCGTCCGCTCTACGTCAGCCACCTCGGCCACTTCAGCCATCGCTCGGTCCATCAACGTAGGTTGCCACTCCCCCCGGATCTCAGCATGCGCGGCCTTAGGTCAAGCGACGCGCCTGCCCTGGTGGGGCTGATGAGCCGATGCGACGCCACCTACCGCCAGTGGGCGCCCGCCGGCTGGGAACCTCCCGACGGCGAACCCGAGACGGCTAGGTTGTGCGAGAGGCTGCGAGACCCTGAGCACTGGTCGGTGGGAGCGTTCGACGCTGACGAGCTTCTGGTGGCAGCTGTCATGTGGGAGGGGTTGCAGAACCTCGAGCGCCCAGAGGCCCCGTCAGCGACCGCGTACGTGAGCGCGGTGTTCGTCGAGCCCGTCCGCTGGCGCCAAGGCATCGCCACCGTGCTGCTCGACCAGGCCGAGGAGGCGATGCGCCAGCGCGGCCACCACCTCGCTCGCCTCTGGACGCCCGAGGGTGCGCCCGCCCGTCGCTTCTACGAAGGGCACGGATGGCGCCACGACGGCCGGCGCACGTGGCACGGCAGGCTCCGGCTTGCTCACGTCGGCTACCAGAAGCAGTTGAGGCCGGGGCGACCGAAGGGCCTTCGGGCGCCCACGCCCGTCGCGTGAAGCAAGGAGGACGCCGCCTGGCATGGCCGAAGCGTGGCGTCCGAACGCTCAGTCTCCGACGGTAGAGTTCTGGCCATGTCGTCTTCGGTGGGGAGTTCTGACGGGCCAGGCGGGGGCCTGCTGGGGGGCGTGCTGCGTGTGCCTCTGCGCGTTCCCGAGCGGATGTTGGAGGCGCTCGAGTCGCTGGTCGGGGCGACACGCGATCTGGGAAAGATCCGGTCGGAGCTCACCCGGGTGCGCAAGCAGACCGAGCCGCTGGGCGAACTGATTCCCACGCTCGAGCGCATCGAGGGAAAGCTCGTGTCGGAGCTCACCCGGGTGCGCAAGCAGACCGAGCCGCTGGGCGAGCTGCTTCCCACGCTCGAGCGCATCGAGGGAGGGCTTGCCACCCGGCTTGACGCCCTCTACGAGGTCGTCGCCGCGCTGGAGGGGGAGGACTCTCACCTCAACAAGGCGCTCGTCGAGGTCGGGCGCGGACTCGAGACGCGGCTTGACGCGGTCCGCCAGGTCGTCACCGCGCTCGAGGGCGAGGACTCTCACCTGAACCAGGGGCTCGTCGAGGTCGGGCGCGAGCTCCAAACGCGGCTTGACGCCGTCCACCAGGTCGTCACCGCGCTGGAGGGCGAGGACTCCTACCTGAACAAGACGGTCTCCGACCTGGGGGGCGATCTTGGAGGACGGCTGGACACCCTCCACGAGGTGATCGCCTCGCTGGAGGGCGATGAGTCACACCTCAACCAGGCCGTCGGTAGGCTCGACGGTCGGCTCTCCGCCATGCACGAGACCATCACCGAGCTTCGCAACGATGTCGAGCGCGTCACCGATCGTCTGCCCGATCCCTCGCGCGGTGCCCTGGAGAAGGCGCGCGACGCGCTGACCGGCAGCGACCAGGGCGACCAGGACTCGTCCGGGTAGCTCGGCCAACTCATTCCGCGACCGCTGGGTGAGCAACCCGGCCCTCGTGGGAGGGTCCCTCATCGAGGAGCCGCTCCACCGAGGCGACCTTGTCCTCCAGGGTCTGCGCGCGGTCGCGGCGCTCGTCGAGCTTGAGCACCGTGTAGACGCGGGGGAGGCCGAGCTCGAAGGGCACCGCATGGAGCTCGCCGACCACTTCGAGGATGTCCCTCGTCTCGCCCTCGAGCGAGGTGCCCATCGCGTGCAGGCGATAGCCCACCCGGTCCTGGGCGGCCAGGCGGCGCTGGATCTCGGCGATGTAGTGGCTGGCGCTGGGATCGTCGCGTCCCAGCCCGATCACTGTCAGGTCCGCGGTGGCCATGCGTCGCCTCCTCTCAGCGCCGCTCGCCCGGCGGCACGCGGCGCGGCGCCACACGGGTGGGGTCGTCCGGTCCCACCCCGCGCCGCGGCGGGGAGGGCGAGGGGCGCACCACGGGGTCGTAGGGCGGCTCGGCCGGGTGGCGCGGGGCGAAGTCGTCATCGTCCTCGCGCCGGCGCCGCGGCTCGCGGCGGGGGCGATCCCACGGGCGGTTGGCCATCACCTCCAGGCCGACGGTCACCGCGAGGCCGAGCAGGCCGACCAGGAAGAGGACTGTGCCCAGCGACCCCAGGTCGATGCCGGGGATGTCGAACTCGATCGCCGTGGCCAGGATGGCGCCGGTGCATATGAGGACGAGCGAGGTGGCGATCCGCATCGGGGCGCCATGCTCGCAGGTGGCGCCGGCCGGCTCCCTACCAGGCCTGCTCGCCGCCGCAGCGCGGGCAGGCGACCGAGGCGGTGACCGGAGCCTCGAAGAGGTAGCCGCACGAGCACGTGTACACGGCGCGGTCCTCGGGACCGCCCTCCTCGCGCATGCGCCGCTCGTGGCGGCCCACCGGCTCGGGGAGGGGGGGCGGATCGGGGACGACGTGCAGCTTCGCTCGGCGAGCGGCCGGCGTTTCCCTGTTGCGGTGATGGAGAGGGCGGACGTGCAGCATCGTCACCTCCAAGAACCCGACCGTGCCCGCTCGGTTTCGCCCGGCCGTGAAAACGAGGGTGGGGCAAGCTGTTCTGGGATACTGCATGTAGGCCATGGACCCTGCCCGCAAGCGCACCGTTCGCCTCACCGTGGCCCTCACCTGTGCCGTGCTGCTGGCCGCGGCGCTGGTCTACACCAGCTTCTCGGCCTCCAGCGAGGCCCGCGTGCCCAGCCAGCTGGCCGGCGCGCAGGCCGGCGAGACCTACCAGCTCACAGGGCGGGTCGTGGACGGCTCGGTCGAGCGCCTGTCGTCCGGCGCACTGCGTTTTGACGTACGCGACCGCGAGGGGAAGGAATCGGTGCCGGTCGTCTATGCGGGGGTGGTGCCCGATCCCTTCCGCGAGGGACGTGAGGTCATCGTCAACGTGCGCCGCGAGGGCGACTTCTTCGTCGGCGAGCGGGACTCGCTCGTGACGAAGTGCCCGTCGAAGTTCACCGAGCAGCAGCGCCCCTCATGAGCATGTGCCGCCTTCGCCACCCGCTCGGCCGCCTCCGGCACCCCTGATCGATGGCGGAGGTCGGTCGGGCCGCGCTGATCCTGGTGCTGGTGGTGGCGCTGTACGGGATCGGCGCCTCGCTGTACGGCGCGCGTGCTGGGCGGGCGGCGTGGGTGAGCTCCGGCCGGCGCGCGGTGTACGCGGTGGCGGCGCTCAGCCTGCTGGCCTTCGCGATCCTCGAGGCCGCCTTCCTGCGCACCGACCTGTCCTTCCAGGTGGTGGCCAGCCACTCCTCCTCCACCACCCCGGCCTTCTACCGGGCCACCGCCGCGTGGTCTTCGCAGGAGGGATCCCTGTTGCTGTGGCTCGTGCTGGCCGGCCTGTGGTCGGCGCTGGTGCTCTTCCTCACCCGCCGGCGGATGCGCGACGTGGCGCCCTACGCCGCCGCGGTGCTGCTGGGCTTCGCGGCCTTCTTCTCGGGGCTGCTGGTCTTCCTCGAGTCGCCCTTCACGCTGCTGGCCGCGGTGCCGGCTGAGGGGGCCGGGCTCAACCCGCTGCTGCGCCACCCGAGCATGATGATCCACCCCCCGATGCTGTACTCGGGGTACACGCTGTTCACCGTCCCATTCGCCTTTGCCGTGGGGGCGCTGGTGGTGCGCCGCGTGGACGCGGAGTGGATCGCCGCCACCCGGCGCTTTGCGCTGGGCGCTTGGCTGTTTCTGGGAATGGGGATCCTGCTGGGCGCGCGCTGGTCCTACGCCGAGCTGGGCTGGGGGGGCTACTGGGCCTGGGATCCGGTGGAGAACGCCTCGCTGATGCCGTGGCTGACCGGCACCGCGTTCATCCACTCCATCATGATCCAGGAG
>DASZCY010000103.1:0-2785 GCA_035942615.1 Solirubrobacteraceae bacterium
TGCGCTCGGCGGCGGCCAGGCCCGCGGCCAGCGGGGTCCGCCCGCCGGTGGCCAGATCGCGGATCGCGGCGGCGGCCTGCTCGACCGGTGCACCCGGGACGGCGACGGTGCGCGCGTCGCCGTCGCGGAAGGCGATCACCGCGACGCGGTCGCGCCGCGCGTAGGCGTCGCGCAGCACCTCGAGCAGCGCCCCCTTGACGCGCGCCAGGCGCCGGCGCGCTCCCATGGAGCCCGAGGCGTCCACCACCAGGCACAGCAGCGCGCTCTCGCGGCCAGCGCGGACGTGCTCGCGGGGCGTGTCGTCTCCGATCAGACGGGCCTGCAGCGTGGCGACGACGGCCAGATCCCCAACCCCGCCCATCCCCGCCACGGCCGGGCGGGCGTCGATGGAGCCGGCCCCGGGCGACGCGCTGCGCGCCCGGCGTCCCGCGGGCCCCTCTCCCGTGCCGGTCAGGGTCAGTGCTCCCAGCGGCAGGCGGGCGGCGGCGGGCGCGTCGCGGCGCTGCTCGGCCGCGCGCCGGTTCTCGCTGCCGGGGGCTTCCTGCTGCTCGCCGGTGGGCGTGGCGCGACGCCCGGCCTGCGGGCCCGTGGCCTGCTCGCCCTGGGCGGGGTCCCCAGGGGCCTCGGGCTCCGCGCCCACGGGCGCCGTCGACTCACCCGCGGGGGCACCTCCGCCGCCGGCTGCCTGTCCTCCGGCCGGCGGCGGCGCCGGCGCGCCGCCGTTCCCGCCACCGCCGCCGGGCGGCTCGGGATCCTGCCCGCCGTCGTCCTCGTGCTCGGTCAGTGCGCGCTCGAGCTCCTCCTCACCGCCGCCCCGGTCGTCCAGCGGATCGCGGCGGCGGCGGTGGGCGAGAGCCAGGGCGGCGGCGCGACGCACGTGCTCGGCGTCGACCTCCGTCGCGGCCTCCAGCGCGGCCAGCGCCCGCGCCGCCCGCGCGGTGACGATGTCGCCGCGCACGCCGTCGAGCTCGAGCTTGGCGCACGCGCCGGTGATGCGGGCCAGCTCGCGCTCGGGCAGGACCACGCGGGTCAGGCGGTCGCGAGCGGCGGCGATGCGAGCCGCCAGCTCGCGCTCGGCGTCGGCCCAGCGCGTTACAAAGGCCTCGGGGTCGCGCTCGAAGGCCAGCCGGCGGCGGACGATCTCCGCGCGCTGGGCGGGGTCGGTCGGGGTGGTGACGTCGACGCCCAGGCCGAAGCGGTCCAGCAGTTGGGGGCGCAGCTCGCCCTCCTCGGGGTTCATCGTGCCCACCAGCAGGAAGCGCGCGTCGTGCTCCACGCTCACCGCCTCGCGCTCGACCCGTGCGACCCCCGAGGCGGCGGCGTCGAGGACCGCGTCGACCAGATGGTCGGCCAGCAGGTTGACCTCGTCGACGTAGAGGATCCCGCGGTGCGCGCGGGCCAGTAGCCCGGGCTCGAAGGCCCGCTCGCCGGCCAGCGCGCGCCCCAGGTCCAGCGCGCCCACCAGGCGGTCCAGCGTCGCGCCCAGGGGCAGCTCCACCAGGGCGGCTGCACGCGGAGCGGTCGGCGCACCGGCGGGCACCGGGCCGTCGGGTGCGTGGTCCCCCGGCGCGAAGGCATACCCGCCGTCCCGGGCGGCGTCGACGGGCGGCAGCAGCGGGGCCAGGGCACGCACCGCGGTGGACTTCGCGGTTCCGCGCTGGCCGCGCACCAGCACGCCCCCCACCTCGGGCGAGACCGCGTTGATCAGCAGCGCCTCGACGAGGCCCTCTTGCCCGACCACCGCGCTGAGGGGGTAGGCCATCACCCGGGGAGGACCTCCTCCCCGGCGACCGCGCCGAGCAGGCAGGCGACGACCGGTTTGGTGCCACTTTGGTCGGCGTGGTGCAAGTCGGGGATATCGCAGGTGCTATCACCCGCTTGCACCAGCTCGGAGGGACGGCCGCACGTCCGGCCGTCCCGCGCGCTGCACAGCAGGGCGATCACCCGGCGCCGGCCTCCTCGAGCTCGCCCTCCAGGGCCAGGAAGCGGTCGCGGATGGCGTCGAGGGTCCCGTCCTCGGGCGCCGCCCACAGCCTCCGCTGGGCCGCCTCGAGCAGGCGCTCGGCGATCCCGCGCGCGGCCCACGGGTTGGAGCCGGCCATGAACGACGCGATGTCGGGGTCGAGCAGATAGCGCTGGGCCACCTGCTCGTACATCCAGTCCTGCGCGACGCCCGTCGTCGCGTCGTAGCCGAAGAGGTAGTCGACGGTCGCGGCGAGCTCGGCGGCGCCCTTGTAGCCGTGGCGCACCATCGAGGCGATCCAGCGGGGGTTGCTCACCCGGGCGCGGAACACGCGCCGGGTCTCCTCGTCCAGGGTGCGCGCCCTGACCCGCGAGGGGTCGGAGCTGTCACCCAGATAGGCGGCGGGATCGCTGCCTGTCAGCGCGCGCACCGCGGCGACCATGCCGCCGTGGAACTGGAAGTAGTCGTCGCTGTCGAGGATGTCGTGCTCGGCGGAGTCGACGTTCTTGACCGCCGCCTCGATGCGCGCGTGGCAGTCGCGCATGGCCTCGCGGGCCGGCGCGCCGTCCAGGCCGCGGCCGTAGGCGTGGCCGCCCCAGGCCTCGTAGACCTCGGCGATGTCGCCGTCGTCGCGCCAGTCGCGCGCGTCCAGGAGCTGGAGCAGGCCCGCGCCGTAGGTGCCGGGCTTGGAGCCGAAGACCCGCATGGTCGCCCGCCGCCAGGCGTCATGGCCGCCCAGCTGGGAGGCCAGGCGCTCGGCGTCGGCGCGGGCGTGGGCGGCGACGAAGTTCATCTCCTCGGGCTCGTCCAGCGCGCAGACCG
>DASZCY010000104.1:0-1723 GCA_035942615.1 Solirubrobacteraceae bacterium
GCGCCCGGTGAACTCGTCGATGATCTTGACCTGGCCGTCGACCACGGCGTAGTCGACATCGCGCTTGTACAGCGACTCGGCCTTCAGCGCCTGCTGGAGGTGGTTGACCAGATTGCCGTTCTCGGCGCGGTAGAGGTGATCGATCTTCAGAAAGGACTCGGCCTTCTCCACCCCCCGCTCGGTGACCGAGATCGTCTTGTGCTTCTCGTCGAACTCGAAGTCGTAGTCGGCGTCGAAGCTCTTCTTGGCCCGCGGGTCGAGTCCCTCGGGGCGCTTGCCCGACTCCATGCGCTTGGCCAGGCGGGCGAACGTCGCGTACAGCTCAGCAGCCTGCTCGGGAGCGCCCGAGATGATCAGCGGGGTGCGCGCTTCGTCGATGAGGATGTTGTCGACCTCATCGACGATCCCGAAGAAGTGCCCGCGCTGGACCTTTTCCTCCAGCGAGGTGGCCATGTTGTCGCGCAGGTAGTCGAAGCCGAACTCGGAGTTGGTGCCGTAGGTGATGTCCGCCTCGTAGGCGGCGCGCTTGACGTCGTAGGGCTGCATGTTCTGCAGCACGCCGACGCGCAGCCCCAGGAACTCGTAGATCGGGCTCATCCACTCGGCGTCGCGGCTGGCCAGGTAGTCGTTGACGGTGACCAGGTGCACCCCCCGCCCGGCCATGGCGTTGAGGACCACGGCCAGGGTGGCGGTGAGGGTCTTTCCCTCCCCGGTCTTCATCTCGGCGATCGCGCCCGAGTGCAGGACCATGCCGCCGATGAGCTGCACGTCGAAGTGGCGCAGGCCCAGGGTGCGCTTGGAGGCCTCGCGCACCAGCGCGAAGACCTCGGGCAGCACCTGGTCGAGCAGGCGGTTCTGGGCCTCGGGTTCGGTCTGCTCGCGAACCTCCTCCACCAGCTCGCCGAAGCGCGCGCGCAGGTCGTCGTCGGTCTCGAGCTCGAGCTCGGGCTCGAACGCGTTCACGCGGGTCACGCGCTTCTCGAACTGCTTGAACTGCTTGGTCTCCCCCAGGCGCAGCGCCCGGTCCAGGATGGACATGCCGTGAGGGTACAAACCCCTACATGGCGGCCTCGGCGCCGCGGGCGGCCTGGGCGGCTTCGCGCGAGGCCCGCCGGCCGCGGCGCTTCTCGCGGTGGCGCTTGACCTGGCGGCTGAGCTCCTCCTCGCACAGATGGATCGCGTGGCGCAGGTCGTGCGAGGCGTCGCTGGCCCGCAGCGTCACGCCCTTGAGGTACAGGGTCGCCTCGGCCACCATCGGGCGCGCGATCGCGGGGTTGCGCTCCTCGCGCACCTCCACCTCGAGGTGGGCGAGCGGGGAGACCTGCCGTCCCACCTTGCGAAATCGGCGCTCGACCTGCTCGCGCACCTCGTCGGAGACGGCGATGTTGCGACCCTTGACCTCGATGCGCACGAAAGCCTCCTCTGCGGGCCCGGCACACCGGCGCCCATTCGCTGGATGACCGGTTGTCCAGCCAAGCGTGGCGCCGCGTGAAGGCCATGTCAACCCGTAGGTCGCCGGTCAACCGCGGACCGTGCGCGCGTAGGCGAGCGCCACGACCCGTTGCGCCCCGCCGTTGCGCAGCACGCGGGCGCACGCCTCGAGGGTGGCGCCGGTGGTGTGAACGTCGTCGACGAGCACGACCGTCCCCGGCGGCGCCCGGCACAGGGCGACGGTCGCGTGTGCGGCCGCCAGGCGGGCGCTGCGCCCGGCGCCGACCTGCCG
>DASZCY010000105.1:0-3313 GCA_035942615.1 Solirubrobacteraceae bacterium
GGCGAGCAGGTGACCCAAGCCGACGTGCAGGAAGGGGGCGAGCACCACCCCGAGCAGACCGTCGAGGTCGCGCGGCTCGATGCCCAGGCCGTCGAGGCGCCCGCCGAGCACCACGTCGATCAGCTCGCTCACCCACATCAGCGCGACCATCGCGCCGACGAGCTTGAAACCGTCGGTACGACCCAAGCGGCGGGCGGAGCCGGGCGCGGTGGGAGAAGAACTGCTCATGGCCCTGCACCATCGCAGGTCGGGCGCATCGGGATACCGGCATGTCGGGTAGGGCCCACCCGATGGCCGACCCCGAGGACCCAGCCTTCGACCGGATGGCGCCCGGCGACGAGGCACCGCCGGATACGCCCGGAACGGGCGAGGACATCTGCCCGCGCTGCAGCGGCAGCGGTGAGGTGGACGGCGAGCCATGCGCCGACTGCGAGGCCACCGGCCGCGTGGTGCGCGGAGTCGGCGGGGCCTGACCGCGCGGCGGTCCGGACGCGACAGACGGCCCGGACCCTTGGCACACCCCGCGGGGGAGGCCACCGAAGCGGCCTCCCCCCGGAGGTGGTCGTGTGTCCTAGACCACATCCCTCACGAAGATGAGGACCCTTCCGTCGTCGAGCACGCTGATCGCCACGACGTCGTCGATGTCGACGTCGTTGTTGTTCAGCACGTTCTTGATGATGTCGTTGTTGTTGAGGGAGTTGCGGACCACGTCGATGTCCGCGTTGCGCAGGGCGTTGTTCAGCGCCCGGACGCGGTTGTTGTTCAGGCTGTCCTCGATGTTGACCACCTGGACGTCCTCCACCGTGAGGTCGTTGAGGGCGTTGAGGCGGTCGAGCTGCACGTTGATGTTGTTCAGCGCGGAGATGACGCGGCCGAAGTTGACCTGCTTGCCCCCCTGCGGCTGAGCCACGGCGGGGACGGCGACGGCGACGGAGGCCGAGGCGGCGAGGATGGCCGCAATGGCCCGGGAACGGTTGAACATGCTGATGTGACTCCTTCTGATCGGGTTTCGCAGACGCTGAGGGGAGCGCTCCTCCAAGGGCACCCCCACGGCACCCTCCACAGCGGCTGTCGGGGACCTAAATTCCCGAAAACCGCTCATGGAGCGGCGAACGGACGAATAGACGAGGCACGGCTCGGACTTCGCGCGTCTCACCCCAAACCCACCGCCTCGCCCGGGCGCGGGTGGGTCCGGCTCGAGTTCCCTGGTGGCCAACTGGGAGGCTCGCGTGCGCGAGGAGCGCGCGGCGAGGAGTAGACTTCCGTGCCGTCAGCGCGGCGGTGTGGGGAACCCGGCGAGAGTCCGGGGCGGCCGCGCCTTCGTGCACCCCTACCTCGCCCCCGACGAGACGGAGGCCCGCCCGTGCTGCGCTTCGTGACCACGGCCGACACCGAGATCCTCGCCACGGCCGCCGCCGTCGAGCAGCTGCCCGACGACTTTCCCGAGGTGCGCTGCGCCAACCCGGGTCCCCAGGGCGGCGCCGACCTGGTCGACGAGATCCTCGCGGGCCAGCCGCGCGTGGTGCTGTGTCGCATCCTTGGCGGCCGCCGGGGCTGGGCCGAGGGCTTCGACGCGCTGCGCACACGCTGCGCGCAGCGCGGCATCGCGCTGCTGGCCCTCGGCGGCGAGGTCACGCCCGACGCCGAAATGACCGCGCTGTCGCTGGCCCCCGCCGGCGCCGTCGCCCAGGCGGGCGAGTACCTGCGCCACGGCGACGTGGACAACGTCGCCCAGCTGCTGCGCTTTCTGGCCGACACCTTCCTGCTGGAGGGCTGGGGCTTCGAGCCCCCGCACGAGGTGGCCGACCTGGGCATCTACCGGCCCGGCGAGGGCGACGTGACGCTGGAACGGGCGCTGGCCGGCCACGACGCGCGGCGCCCGACGGTGGGCATCTGCTTCTACCGCTCCCACCGGTTGACGGGGAACACCGCCTTCGTCGACGCTCTGGTCCACGCCCTGGACGACGCGGGCGCCGACGCGCTGGCGGTATGGGCCACCACCCTGCGCCGCGGCCCGGACGGGGAGGTTCCCGCGCTGGCCCTGCTCGACGGCCACGTCGACGCGCTGCTGACCACGATGCTGGCCACCGGCGGCTCGGGAGCCGCCGACGCCCGCGCCGCACAGGACGAGACCTGGCAGGAGTGGGACGCCGCCGCGCTGGCCGCGCTGGACGTGCCGGTCCTCCAGGCGGTGTGCGCGACCGGCTCGCGCACGGCGTGGAAGGCCTCGGACACCGGCCTCTCGCCCCTGGACGCCGCCACGCAGGTGGCCATCCCGGAGTTCGACGGCCGCCTGCTGGGCGGGGTGGTCTCCTTCAAGGAGCGCGAGGGCGCCGACTCACCGGTCGGCGTGGCCGTGCCCCGCTACGTGGCCGACCCCGAGCGCTGCGCGCGCGTCGCGCGCCTGGCGGTGCGTCATGCGCGGCTGCGCACGCTGCCCGCCGACCAGCGCCGCGTCGCCGTGCTGCTGACCAGCTTCCCCACCCGCCACGCCCGCGTGGGCATGGCCGTCGGCCTGGACACGCCGGCCAGCGCGCTGAGGCTGCTTGACGCGCTGCACGGCGACGGCATGTGCGTGGAGCGCCCCTTCGCCCACGGCGACGCGCTGATGGCCGCGCTGATCGAGGGCGGCGGGCACGACCCCGAGTTCCTCACCGACGTCCAGCTGGCCAGTGCGCCGCTGCGCCTGCCCGTGGCCGACTACGTGGCCTGGTACACGACGCTCCCCGACGATCTGCGCGCCAGGGTCGAGGGCCGCTGGGGCCCGCCGCCGGGCGAGCACTATGTAACTGAGAGCGAGGGTGCGAGCTACTTCGTGATCGCCGGCCTGGAGCTGGGCAACGTGCTGGTGGCCATCCAGCCCCCGCGCGGCTACGGGGAGGACCCCGTCGGGATCTACCACGACCCCGAGCTGCCGCCCACCCACCACTACCTCGCCTGCTACCGCTGGATTACCGCGCACTGGGGCGCCGACGCGATCGTCCACCTGGGCAAGCACGGCACGCTGGAGTGGACCCCGGGCAAGATGCTGGCGCTCTCGGCCTCCTGCGCCCCCGACGCCGCCCTGGGCGACACGCCCCTCATCTACCCCTTCGTGGTCAACGACCCCGGCGAGGGGGTACAGGCCAAGCGCCGCGCCCACGCGGTGATCGTCGACCATCTCGTCCCGCCCATGATGCGCGCCGACACCTACGACGAGATGGCCGAGCTCGAGGCGCTGCTCGACGAGTACGCGCGCCTGGAGGTCCTGGATCCCTCCAAGCTGCCCGCGCTCGCCGCGCGCGTGTGGAACGCCATCGAGGCCGCCAACCTG
>DASZCY010000106.1:0-4057 GCA_035942615.1 Solirubrobacteraceae bacterium
GAAGTCCGACGTGGTGCGCGGCCTGCAGTCCGACGGGCGCACGGTGGCCATGGTCGGCGACGGCGTCAACGACGCCCCGGCGCTCGCCCAGGCCGACCTCGGGCTGGCCATCGGCACCGGCACCGACGTGGCCATCGAGGCGTCCGATATCACGCTCATCTCGGGCGACCTGCGCGCGGCGGGCGACGCCATCCGCCTCTCGCGCCGGACCCTGGGCACCATCCGCGGCAACCTCTTCTGGGCCTTCGCCTACAACGTGATCCTCATCCCCGTGGCCATGCTCGGCTTCCTCAATCCGCTGTTCGCGGGAGCGGCCATGGCCGTTTCGAGCGTCTTCGTGGTCTCCAACTCGCTGCGCCTGCGGGCCTTCCGCGCCCAGCGCGAAGCGGCCCCGCTCGCCGCCGCGCATCCTCACGCGCACATCGCACCCTCGACCCGCGCGACGGCCTGAGCAGCCGGCGGCGCCGGCGGCGCGTCAGCTCTGTTCGCGCGCCGCGCCCGCGCTCTGGCCGCGAGCCCTTCCCGCCCCGGAAGCCGTGTCAGGGCCGGCGCCGTCTCCGTCCTCGAAGAGCTCGATCTCATTGCCCGCGGTGATCAGGTAGGTCGTCTGCTCGTGCACGAATCCGTCGCTGGCGTCCGAGCCCAGCGCGGCGGCGGCCAGCACCGCCCCACCCACCCGGTAGATGTCGCGGATGACGCCGACGGAAAAGAGCGAGCGCGTCTCCCTGGTGACCTCGCCGCGGCCCGCGTGCAGGACGGTGCGCAGGTTCTCGGTCATCCCGTGCGCGGTGACCGCGATCGAGATGTTCTCCACCTCCTGGCCGGTCACCGCCGCCAGCGCGCGCGCGCGCCTGAGGGAGAGGCGTGCCAGCAGGAAGCGGTCGCCGCCGCGACCGATGACCACCGGAAGCCCGTACTCCTTGGCGCGTGCGACGTTGTAGCTATCGATGTCGCTGTCGATGCCCAGCACCGGGATGCCCAGGTCGCGCAGCAGCAGGCACAGGCGCAGGCCGACCTGCCCCAGGCCGACCACCACCACGTGGTTCTTGCGCGGGACCATGCGGCGGCCCAGGATGGTCGTCAGCCGGCGGTCGAGGATCCGCTCGATGATGCCCGCGGTGAAGACCGCGGTGAAGCCCAGGGTCGCGAGGATCATCACCGCGGAGAACACCTTGAACCAGCCGGGACCCTGGTCGATGACCGGATTGGGCCCCACCGTCACGAGGATCTTGGTCATGGCGTAGAACGCGTCGACGAGCGGCTGGTCCAGTACCACGGCGACCGCCAGCGTGTCCACCACGAGCAGCAGCACCAGCGCGAGCAGGCCGCTGCTCAGGATCCGCGCGCTGGGCTCGAAGGGACGGACCAGCGAACCGACGCTGGTTATGAGCCGCTGTCCGCGCCGTCTGCCCGAGCTCTCGATGGGCACGATCTCGGGCTTTCCATCGGTGACTCGCACCCCCGAGAACCCGTTCGTGGTGCGGCGCAACGAGAGCAGGCGCTCGTCGAAGCACGGGGCGGCGAGGACCGGAGCGGCGATGTCGGCCAGGGACATGACGCGCACGTTCTCGACCGCCCGCTCCAACTGGGTGGCCATGATCTGGCCGTACACGGTGACCACCAGGGGCACCCCCGGCTTCACGGCCTCGACCACCAGCGCGTAGCGCAGGGAGAGTACGTCCTCCTTGGCGATCACCACCACGGAGTCCACGTCGTCTCCGAGGGCTTCGCGTACCTCGCCGTCGCCGGGCTCGTGCAGACGGACCACCCGTTCTCTCGCCACATCGAGGGAGCGGTGGGTGGCATCGGCCAGCTCGCCCTTGCCGATGAGCAGCACGCACGAACTCTCCGAACCGTCGACTGAGAGGCGATCCTCCATGCCTCGCGTCAGTATGGCGAAGGGCCTCTCCGCCCAGGCCTCGCGGGCGCAGAGGTGCCCGGGAAGACGTCCGTGAGCGTTCCTCAGACCCTGGCGATGGCGGCCCACGACGCGCCGCCGTCCACCGAGCGCAGCACGCTGCCGTCGGCCAGGGCGGCGTAGAGGGCGTCCCTGGCGGCCATGAAGGTCACCGGGAGCTCGGGCAGGGCGCCGCGTGGGGAGAGCCGTCCGCCCGGCGCGCCGCTGAGAACCTGACCCTGTTCGTCGACCACGAGCAGCTGCGCGGAGGACGGCCAGGCCAGCAGGCCGACGGCGTCACCGGCGAGGCGCCAGGTGCGTCCACCATCGCGGGAGGCGACCAACCCCGCCTCGGTGGCCGCGATCAGGCGCTGGGGGTCACCGGGCGCGATGGCCAGGTCGAAGATGGGGGCGGGCAGTGGGCGCTCCTGCCAGGTCCGCCCGCCGTCCGCGCTGGCCAGAAGGCGCCCGCTGGCCCCGTCGAAGCCATACACGCGCTCGCCCGCGGCGCGCAGCACGTGGAAGTCCACCTCGCCCAGCAGCGAGACCGACTGCCAGGTGCGCCCCCCGTCGCGGGACTCGAGCAGACCCAGGGCCGCCGGAAGATTCTGTCCCGGAGCGGGGTGTCCCGAGGCCAGCAGCCGCTCGGGGGAGGCGACCGTGAAGCCCATGAAGTCCTGCTGCTCGGCGCTGACCTGCACCGGCGCGCCGCCACCCACCGGGGCGCGGAACAGCCCGTTGTGGGCCGCGATGAGCACGCCGTCGCCCGAGGGCGTCAGCCCCAGGCCATGCACGTGCCCGCCGGCTGCCGCGCCCGAGGGAGCCCCAGCCCCGGGGGACTGCTCGGTGCCCGCGCCCGTCGCGAGGACGATCGCCCCGGCGAGCAGGGCCACCAGGAGGATGGCGCCCCCGGCGTAGGACCACCACGTGCGCCGGCGCTCGGCCGCGGCGGCGACCTGCTCGCCCTCCAGACGCTCCTGACGCCTGCGCTCCTCCTTGTCGTGCTGCGTGGTGGCCATCGCACTGCTCAGCGTAGGACGTCGCTCATGCCTCAGGCCACGGCTCGGAGACGCCTGTCAGGCCGCCGTGGCCGAGGGCTCGGCCTCGTCGGGTCCCTGGGTGCGGCCGGGCTCTTCGAAGGGGTGGCCCAGGCGTGCCCACATGGGGACGCCGCCGTTGACGACATGCACGACGTGCTCGGCGCCGTGGCGCTGGACGAGGCTCGAGGCGACCGTCGCCCGCTGTCCCGACGCGCACATCACCGCGACGGGGCGTGCGGGGTCGAGGCCCTCGGGAAGGTCGTCGATGTCATGCCAGGGCTCGAACAGGGAGCCGGGGATGTAGCCGGCGTCGCGCTCGGACTGCTCGCGCACGTCGAGGATCTGCAGGTCGGGCTGGGCGTTTGCTCGCTCGGGCAGGTCCTCGAGATCGATCCTCTCGATGCGCTCGACCGGGCGCTGCTCGCGCCGCCACTCGGTCATGCCGCCGTGCAGGAAGCCGCCGAGCTTGCGGATGCCCACCGCCAGCGCGAGCGTCGCGGCCCGCTGCGCGTCCTGGTCGTCGCGCCCGACGAGCACGATCTCCTGGTCGCGGTCGGCGATCCAGGCCAGGCGCGTGCCGAAGCCCGCCTGGACGGCGGGGATGGCCACCGCTGCGGGGATGTGGGCGTCGTCGAACTGAAGGTCGGTGCGCACGTCGACCAGCAGCGCTCCGCCCGCGCGCTTCTGGTCGACCTGGCGCGGCGTGAGCGGCATGAGCTCGACGCCCCGGGTGAGAAGCTCGCCCCGGTTGAGCGCGACGATCGCCTCGAAGTTGGGCGGCTGGGGGCCCAGCGAGGCGACCGCCCGCGCGACGAACTCGCCCTCGTCCTCGATCTGGAGCATGGGGTTGTGCGCGCGCTCGTAGGCCAGCGTCGAGGAGATCTTCATGTCCATCGCCGGGCCCCCGCACAGCGACCCGCCCAGGTGAGCGGGCCACACCTCGGTCTGCGGGGGAAGGCTCAGCACCCGCTCGTGCAACGAGGCGAAGATTCCGTGGGCACCCTCCTGCTCGTCGATGGCCAGGTCCGGGCGGGCCACGTCGTTGACGAACAGGGAGTCGCCGGTCAGCAACGCCCACGGCTCCTCGCCGCGGGCTGTGTCGATGAGCGCGAAGGCGGTG
>DASZCY010000107.1:0-3145 GCA_035942615.1 Solirubrobacteraceae bacterium
ACGGTGTAGTCCGCGACCTGGGGCTCGAAGGCGGGCATGATGCGCAGGGCGCCGATAAGCCAGCCCAGGTACCAGTCGTGCTGGGCCCCGTTGCTGGCCAGGTAGGGCTCGTAGGGTCCCCACAGCCAGATCGGGTTGACCTGCACCAGCCCGCCGAGCAGGAACACGAAACCGGCCACGAGACCCATGAGACCCACGGAGCGCAGCGCGTAGCCCGGCCACATCGGGCTGCCCACCACCTGCTTCTCGCTCTTGGCCCTGGCCTCCTTGTCGCTGCCGCTGGAGAACTGGGTGTGGTGCTGCCTGGCGATGATCGCCAGATGCAGGGTGATGAGCGCCGCCAGGAGCAGCGGGACGATCAGGACATGGGTGATCTGCAGGCGGTTCCAGAAGGCGTCCGAGCCGGGGAACGGGCCATCGAAGGCCAGGAACATCAGTTCCTCGCCCACGAACGGTATGCCCAGACCGACCGCGTAGGCGATGATCAACCCCATGCCCGACAGCAGGTCGTCGGGCAGCATGTAACCGGCGAAGCCCTCGAAGAGGGCCAGCCCGAGCATGGTCACGCCGATGAAGTAGTTGATCTCCCGCGGCTTGCGAAAGGCGCCCGTGTAGACGACCCGCGCCAGGTGCACGATGATCGCGACGATGAACACGTTGGCGGCCCAGTGGTGGGCCTGGCGCATGAGCAGCCCTCCCGGCACGTCGAAGGACAGCCGCACCGTGGAGATGTAGTTCTCCGAGGCGATCAGCCCGGCCAGCGGCTCGTAGGAGCCGCGGTAGGTCGTCTCCAAGTCGGTGGGAATGTAGTAGAAGGAGATGAAGATCCCCGTTCCCACCAGCACGAGGAACGCGTAGAGGGCGATCTCCCCCAGCATGAACGACCAGTGGTCGGGGAAGACGTAGCGCATCGCGCTGCGCAGGGTGGGTCCCAGCCCCAGGCGCTCGTCGAACCAGCGGACGGACCCGCGGAGCATCAGCCCTCTCCTCCGGCGGGCTCGAGCGGGGTGTCGGGGTCCTGGCGCACGCCGCCCCAGCTGGGGCCGACGCGATCGAGGAAGTCGCCCAGGGCGATCAGCTCGCGCTCCGCGTTGAGGCCGAGGGGCAGGATGGGCAGGTCGCGCCCCGCCGGGCCGAAGGTGAGCTTGCCCCCCTGGCGCACGTCGAAGGTCGAGTAGTGACATGGGCACACCAGGGCCGGGGGCCCGCCGAAGGTCGGCTCGTAGAGCGGGTAGCGATAGGTGGCCACCGCGCAGCCGGCGTGCGGGCAGATGCGCGAGAAGGCGATCACCCCCTCGGGCATGAGCTCCAGCAGCTCCTCCGCCACCTGCATGTTCTCGGCCGGTTCCTTGAGCACGTTCACCGAGCTGCCGATCTCGTCCTGGCTGGCGCCCTCGGGAAAGGCCAGGCGGAAGGTCCCGACCTCGATCTCCTCGGGCTTGAGCGGCACTCCCTCGGAGTCGACCAGGCGCCGGCCGCGCTGCCAGGGGGTCACGCTCAGGTAGGCCCCCACGCTGGGGCCCATCGAGGCCAGGGGAAGGAGGGCGGCCCCGCCCACGGTGGCGCCCGCGGCGCCCGCGGTCCCGATCAGCAGCCGACGGCGCGACACGCCCCTGCCCCCGCCGTCGACCAGCTCGACGACCTCCTCCTGCACCTCGGCATCGCCGTAGTCGTGATACTCCTCGGTCGCCTTCTCCTGGGGCACGATGAGCTTGCCGGTCACCGCGAAGGCGATGCCCATCATCACCAGCGCCAGACCCAGGCTCAGCCCCAGCAGCTGAGTGCTGGGATAGATGATGTAGATCACGATGAAGGCGACGGCGCCCACCATCGTGCCCAGCAGGAGCGCCAGCACGAGGTTCTCGGCCCGCCGGTTGGAGCCCGCCGTCACCTCGAGGGGGTCGGGCGAGACGCCCGCCTGGCGGCTCATGGCGCCGTGCGCTCCCCGATCAGGCGGATGGCGAAGATCAGGGCCGACAGGGCCAGCAGCCAGGTGATCATCCCCTCGGGGATGGGGCCGATGTGCCCGATCCCCCAGCCTCCGACGTCGGTGGGGTCGTCGGCGTACTCCACGTACCGGGCGATCGAGTTGACCTGCTCGTCGGTCATCCAGGTGAAGGTCGGCATCACGTAGGGCCCCACGTCGATGGCCTCGGCCACGTCCAGAGGAGTGATCTCCCCGGTCAGGTCGGGCACCACCGCGCGGGTGACGATGCCCCCGCGGCCCACGATCTGGTGGCAGGACGCGCAGCTCTCGGCGAACAGGCGCTGGCCCAGGGCGATATCGCCGGCCGCGATGTCCACCCGGGGGATGGGCGGGCCGCCCAGGGTGGCCACGTAGGCCACCAGCGCGCGAACCTGGCCCGGGGGAAGGATCTGTTCCTTGCGCGAGGGCTGGGCTCCCGGCTCGGGGAGGGGCATGCGCCCGGTGCGCAGGTAGAAATCCGCGCTCTGGGCGCCGACGCCATGCAGTGACGGACCGCGGTCGGGGATGCCGCGCGCGAACTGCCCGTGGCACGACGCGCAGTTGTCCACGAACAGCCGTCGCCCCTCGCGCACCAGCTGCTGGTCGGGAGGCGGGCCGGTGGACGAGCCGATCGGACCCTCCGCCTCGTCGAACTGGGCCACGGCCGCGCCCCCCGGCCCCTCGGTTCCCGGCCCGGCCAGGCCCAGCAGGGCCAGGCCTGCGCACACCAGCGCGACCGCGATGCGCACCCGGCGCGGCAACCACGCACGGCGGTGCGCGAGGCGGCGGATCACCCCACCGCCCCCAGGCGCTGCTCGCGGGCGACCTGATGGCGCTCCTCGCGCAGCAGCTCGCGCCAGCCGATGACCACGGCGGCGAAGCCCAGCATCATCGTCCCGCCCACCCACATGAGCATGCCGGCGCCCTGCTGGTCGGCCAGCAGCGGGTAGGAGGCATAGAGCGGCTCGGGGGCGTAGAGCAGCACCACGCCGACGATGCTGACCACCGGCATCGTCGCCAGGTGATAGGCGGTGATGGACAGCCAGCCCAGGCGCCGGGGCAGGGGCCCGGCGCCCAGGACGGGCAGCCAGAAGAGCATCGCGGCCCACAGGTAGGCGGCGTGCTCCGCGGCGTGCACCGCGTCGCTGCCCACCGCGGCGTCGTACACCGGGGTGAAGT
>DASZCY010000108.1:0-3028 GCA_035942615.1 Solirubrobacteraceae bacterium
GATCGGCGATGGTGTCGGCACGCCCGGCCACGACATAGGGGGACACATTCCTGGTCATTTAACCCCGGCGGCGGGAGGTAAGGGGTGGAGTGGCATATCCAGGTCGCCTGATGGCACACTCCTTCCCTATGAACACGCTTATTGCCGCCCGACGCGATCTGCAGGCCTTCCGTGACGCCTTCTACCGCTGCCTCGACCGGCGTGCCGACGGGCTCTTCGACCTGACGGATGCCGCGCTCGCCGCGGGGCCGCAGCCCTCGCTCGCCCATCTCAGTCTGGCCGGCCCCCATCGGCGCGGCTGGGGCAGCCTGTACGCCGCCCTGCAGGACGGGCGGATGGACATGGACGCCCTGCGGGCACTGCTCGCGGCGTCCGCGCCGACGGCCGAGCAGCCAGTCTACGCCGTCGCCGTGAGCGTCTGGCCGCGCAACGAGGCGGAGACCAGCGCCGAGCGCGGCTACTACTACCACCCCTCGCGGCATCTCGACGGCCAGCCGATCGTCAAGGGCTGGGCCTACCAGTGGATCGCCCAGCTCGGCTTCGCGCGCGACAGCTGGACGGCGCCCATCGAAGTACGTCGCCTCCTGCCGAGCGAGAACGCGGCGAGCGTCGCGGCGGAGCAGATCAAGGCGTGCCGCCGCCGGCTGCCACCCGCCGACACGCCACCGCTGTTCGTCTTCGACGCGGGCTACGACGTGACCGCCCTCACCCATGCCCTCATGGACGAGCCGGTCGCACTCCTCGTGCGCTTGCGCGGTGATCGCTGTTTCTATGGCCCGCCACTGGGCGGCGCGCCCACGGGTCGCCCACGGCGCAACGGCGCCAAGTTCCGCTGCGACACCCCGGCGACCTGGTCGGCACCGACAGCCGAGCACGCCTGCGAGGACGCGCAATACGGCGCGGTGACGGTCCAGGCCTGGGCCGACTTGCACACCGTCGTCCGAAGCCCGCTCGGCGAGCGGACCTACGGTCCGCGCCCGCATGTGACCGGGACGGTCCTCCGCGTGACGGTCACGCGCCACGCCGGGCGGGCGCGCACGCCGCTGGCGCTGTGGCTCTGGTGGCAGGGGCCGGGCCTACCGGACCTGGATTTCCTGTGGCGTGCCTATCTGCGCCGGTATGATATCGAGCAGCTGTTCAGGTTCCTCAAGCAGACGCTCAACTGGACGACGCCCCAAATCCGGACGCCGAAGCAGGCCGACCGCTGGACCTGGCTGCTGCTCGCGGCGTACGCCCAACTCCGACTCGCCCGCGCTGTCGTCGCGGACGAGCGGCTGCCCTGGCAGCGCCCGCAGGGCCCCGCGCGTCTCACCCCCGCGCGCGTCCAGCGTGGTTTTGTTACCCTGCTCCTCGCGCTCGGCACCCCGGCCGCCGCGCCAAAACCCTGCGGGCGTTCGCCCGGGCGTCCGCAAGGGCGCCTTTCGGGGCGTGCGCCGCGCCATCCGGCCGTCAAGAAGGCCGCCTAACCGCCGGACGGGCGAGCAATACCGCTCACGCTGCCGCAGCGACAATCGCTGCGAGTTTCGTCATGCTTAAATGACCAGGTTGCAACCCGGCGAAGAAGCGCGCCAGCTGCTCCTGGACCGCGTCCTTGGTGCCCAGGCAGGTGTTGGCCGTCACCTCCTCGCGCGCCCAGGCCCAGATCGCCTCGTCGGCGTTGAAGTCGGGGCTGTAGGCGGGCAGGCGGACCAGGCGCAGGGCGAGGTCCGGGGTCGCCAGGTAGTCCCGCATCGCCTCGCCGCCGTGCGCCGGGCCGTTGTCCCGGATCACGATGAGCGGCCCGGTGTGCCGCGCGCGCAACTGCCGGAGGAACGCCGCGCTCGTCGCGGCAGTGCTGGTGCCCGTCAGCGCCATGTGCTCGACCGCCCCGGTCTCCAGGCAGACCGCCGAGTAGTAGCTCGCCTTCTCGCCCCAGCGCGGGCAGGTCGAGTCCACCAGCGCCGGGCGACCCTTGAGCACCCACTTCGCCCGCAGGTCGCCATCCGCCCGGAAGTGCGCCTCGTCGGCGAAGAAGATCGTCGCCCCGCTCGCCTCGGCCCCCGCCAGCAACGCCGCGTACTCCTCGACGAAGGCGGCGCGCCTGGCCTCGTCCGCCTTGAGCAGGCGCCGCTTCGGCCGCTTGCAGACGAAGCCCAGGCGATGCAGGTAGCGCAGGCAACTGCTGCGGCTGAGCCGGATGCCGCAGCGGGTCTCGATGGACTGCCGCACCACCTTCCAATTCCCACCCGCCAGGGGGATACCGGCCTCCGCTGGCGCCGCCTGGACCGCGACCTTCAGCCCGGCCTGAGCTTTCGGGTCGAGGGCGGGGGGGCGCCACCGGTCTGCTCGAAGGCGAGGGCGGCTGGACCATCCTGGGCAAAAGCGGCCAGCCAGCTCCCGATCGTATGGGCGTCGCGCTCCAGGAGGTCGGCGACCTTGTTGGCGGACCAGCCCTGCGCCAGCAGCCACAGGGCGTGCCAGCGCTCGCGCTCGCGCGGCGTCGGTGCCCGATACATCCGCTCGCGGACATCCCGCGCTGCCAACTCCCAGCGCCCCAGCAGGGCCGCGATGTCGTCCATGCCCCCCCGCTCCCGCTCGCCGACCAGCATCACGGAGCGCATACCCCACCGACCATGTAAATCTCACCTGCGCTTCAGTTTAGCGCCGGATTCATCCGGCGGCACCCACGTCTCGCCACCTCTCCCTCACCCCTGCACCCGTTCCCCCGTCCGCTCCTGCACACGCCGCTGAATCGTCAGGACGACCTCGGCGGGGAGCGCCTTGGCGGGCGCGGTGTTGATCGCGCGGACCTTCGTCGGGTCGAGTTTGTGCTGGCGGTCGGCGGTCAGCAGGCCGTTCGTCTCCTGCGCGGTGTCGGTGAGTTGGGTGTAACAGAATCCCTTGAGCGGCGCGCAATCGAGGATCGCGCCGACGTACTCGGCGTAGCGCGCCAGGTATTGCTCGGCGTCGGGGACGACGTCGTAGCCGTACCAGCGCTCGCCGGCCGCCGGGGCATAGGCAATCCCGCCGCACTCGGTGAGCAACACCG
>DASZCY010000109.1:0-5736 GCA_035942615.1 Solirubrobacteraceae bacterium
CGCGCCGAGGAGTTTCGCGCCCTGCTGGCCGACCACTACGCCGAGGTCGAGCTGTTCGGCCTGTTCCACGCGCGCAAGCTGCGCGCCCACGCGCTGGCCCTGCGCGCGGGCTGGGACGCCGTGCATCGACGCTTGCGCCTCACCAAGCCCTTCTACGACCGCTTCACCCCGGCCATCGACGTGCGCGACTTCGCCCTGCGCTTGTCCCCACCCGCCGACCTGGATCGCGCACTGGACTTCGTGGCCGTCTGCCGGGCATGACGCCCGCCTCGGGGCGAGCCGCCCTCGTCCTGCACACCCACATGCCCTATGTCGAGGGCTTCGGGACGTGGCCCTTCGGGGAGGAGTGGCTGTGGGAGGCTGTCGCGACCTCCTACCTGCCCCTCCTGGAGGTGCTGCGCGCCGGGGCGCCGGTCACCCTCTCGCTCACCCCGGTGCTGTGCGACCAGCTCGAGGCTCCGGGCGCGCTGGAGCGCTGCCTGGCCTTCCTGCGCGAGGTCCGCCCCGCCTCGCACGCGCTGGACGCCGAGGCGGCCGGCGACCACGCGGT
The DNA here is from genome assembly GCA_035942615.1 of Solirubrobacteraceae bacterium. Lineage (GTDB taxonomy): Bacteria > Actinomycetota > Thermoleophilia > Solirubrobacterales > Solirubrobacteraceae > Siliceabacter. Next base: position 551 of record DASZCY010000109.1, read on the forward strand.
GGCCACCGAGCTCGAGCGCGCCGCGGGCGCGTATGCCCGTGCCGCCCAGGCTCTGGAAGCGCTGGGCGGTGACCTGCTGGGGGCGCTCGCACCCTTCGCCGCGTGGACGTCCTCGGCCACCCACGCGGTCCTGCCGCTGCTGGCCACCGAGGCCGGCGTGCGCCTCCAGCTGCGCGCGGGCATCGACGCCCACCGGGCGCGCTTCGGCGCGTGGCACGGGGGCCTCTGGCTGCCCGAGTGCGCGCACGCCCCGTGGCTCGACCCGCTGCTGGAGGAGGCAGGGGTCCACGCGACCTGCGTCGAGCTGACCGACGTCCTTGGCCTCGGCGACCCGCGCCACCTGCGCCCGCTGGCCTCGACGGCCGGCCGGCTGCTGATGCCCGTCGACCGGGCGGTCATCGACCTGGTCTGGCACCCCGCCGGCTACCCCGCCCACGCCGCCTACCGCGACTCCCACGCGATGACCGAGCACCACCACCATCCGTGGGCCAACGACGGCGCCGTCTATGACCCTGACCGGGCCGCGGGCACGGCACGCGAGCACGCCGCCGACTTCGTCGCGCGCGTGGGCGAGCGGGTGGCCGGCGGCGGCCTATGCGTGTGCGCGCTGGACACCGAGCTGCTGGGCGTGTGGTGGCACGAAGGCCCGCTCTGGCTGGCCGGCGTGGTGGAGGAGGCCGACGCGCAGGGCCTGGAGCTGGTGGGCTTGGACGAGGCGCTGGCCGAGGCCGACCCGGCGCCCGCGCCCGAGAACCTGCCCGAGACGACGTGGGGGATACCCCGCGATCTGGCCACCTGGAGCGGCCCGGCCGTCGCGCCGCTGGCCTGGCGGGCGCGGGAGGGCGAGCTGGCGGTGGTCGCCGCCGGTCCGAGGGCCGGCCTGCGGGCGGTGCGCGAGCTGCTGGCCCTCCAGGCCAGCGACTGGGCCTTTGCGGTGGCCCGTGACCGCGGCGCGCCCTACGGTTACACACGCTCGGAGGGTCACCGCGCAGCGCTCGCCGCCGCCCTGGCCGGCCCCCCCGACGCCGATCCCGCCCTTCGCAACCTCGCGCCGCACGCCACGCCGCGGGCGCTGCTGGCGCCCTGAGGCCAGCCCGCGGCGGCGGGTGCAGGAAGCCCCGCGCCGCGTTCCGTCCGTCGGGTCGCTACTCTCTCGCGCTTCGCAGTGCCCACAACGCCGAGTCCCCGCGCGCGCCCGTGCGCCGGGGAGCGGGGGAACCAGGGGCCGGAGCCGTTTCCGGCCAGGGGCGAATCGCCGCCACGCGTGCGGCGTAGCGCAGGTCTTCGCGCGAGCCCGACAGCTAACCCCGTAGGCGACAAGACCGAAAGGGACCCGCCCGTGCAAAGAGACCTGTCCTCGCCTGTCCTCTGGCGCCGTTCGCTGCGCGCCTCGCAGGAGCGCCGGCGCACGGCCGCGCGCCGTGTCCTGCGCGAGCGCATCGGTCGCCGCGGTGGCGTGGCCGCGGTCTGCGCTCTGGCCGTCATGGCCGGTGGGGCGACCGCCCACGAGCGCTCGAGCTCGGAGCGCTCCGGGAGCATGCGCTCCGGGCAGGGCTTCTCGGTGGCCGCGGTACAGTCGGCCCTGGGCGTCAGCGCCGACGGCGTCCTCGGTCCCGCGACCCGTCGGGCCATCAGGTCCTTCCAGCGCCGCGAGGGTCTCGTGGTGGACGGCGTCGTCGGCCCGAACACGCTCGCCGCCCTCGGCCTGGGCGGCGGGTCCTCGAGCACCGGCTCCTCGGACGGCGGGTCGGGCTCGGACGCCGGTGGGACCGGCTCCTCCGGCCGCCTCGCGCAGATCGCCCAGTGCGAGTCCGGGGGCAACCCCGGTGCGGTCTCGTCCAACGGTCGCTACCGCGGCAAGTACCAGTTCTCCCGCGAGACCTGGTCCAACCTCGGCGGCCAGGGCGATCCCGCCAAGGCCTCCGAGGCCGAGCAGGACCGCCGCGCGGCCACGCTGTACGCCCAGTCGGGTGGCAGTGCCTGGCCCAACTGCTGAGCCCTCCGATCCCTCCGCGTTGCGAGGCGTCAGGCCCAGCGCAGGCCGGCCGGCGTCTCGCGCATGCGCAGCACCCGCGCCGGGATGCCTCCCACCACGGCGTCGTCAGGCACGTCGCGAGTGACCACCGCGTAGGTGCCGATCACCGCGTTGTCGCCCACGGTTACGCCGCGCAGGAAGCAGGCTCCGTAGCCGATCCACACGTTGTGGCCGATGCGCACGTCGCGCTTGTATATGCCCTGCAGGCGGATAGGGCGCTCGACCTCCACCACCCCGTGGTCGAAGTCGATCAGCATCACGCGGTCGGCCACGATGCACTCCCGGCCGATGGAGATGTGCTGGAAGGAGGAGAGGGTGCACTCCTGACCGAGCACGGTCTTGGCGCCGATGCGCACCTCGCCCTCGTGCGCGCGCACCTTGCAGTCGTGGCCGATCCAAGACCAGCGGCCGAGCACCACCCGCGCGTCCTTGCCGATCTCGAGCTTGACCCCGGGTCCGACGAACGCGATGCCGTCCACCTGCAGCCGCCCGCCCCAGCGCAGCTTGAGCCACCCCAGACGTATCAGCAGCCGCCCGTAGCGTAGGTTGAGCATCCGGTGGCGGCGCATGAAGCGCAGCACGGTCAGCGGGCCGCCGTGCAGGGGAGGCGGCTCGCCACGCACGAGCGGCGCGGCCTGCGCGGCCGTCTCGGGAGGGCCCAGCACGCGCTCCATTCCGCCGATGGTAGATGCCCTGCCACCTGCCATCATGCGCGGTCCCATGGCCGACGACCGCTCCCTCGCCCAGCGGCTGCTCGACGGCGACCAACGCGCGCTTGCCCGGGCCATCTCGCTGGTGGAGGACGACGATCCGGCCGGCTGGGAGCTCGTGCGCGAGGTCTATCCGCGCACGGGCCAGGCCGCGGTGGTGGGCATCACCGGGGCTCCGGGCGCGGGCAAGTCCACGCTGATCAGCGCGCTGGTGACCAACCGTCGCGAGGCTGGGCGCAGCGTCGCGGTGCTGTCCATCGACCCGACCTCCCCCTTCACCCAGGGCGCCCTGCTGGGCGATCGCATCCGCCTCACCGAGCACTTCCTCGACAAGGGGGTGTTCATTCGCTCGATGGCCAACCGTGGCGCGCTGGGGGGGCTTAGCGAGGCGACCCTGCAGGCCGCGCTGCTCATGGACGCCGCGGGGCGCGACGACGTGCTGGTGGAGACCGTGGGCGTGGGTCAGGCCGACGTCGACGTCATCGACCACGCCGACACGGTCGTGCTCGTGCTCGTGCCCGGGTCGGGCGACTCCATCCAGGCCCTCAAGGCGGGCATCATGGAGATCCCCGACATCATCGTGGTGAACAAGGCCGACCACCCCCTGACCGAGACCATGGTCCGCGAGATCCGCGGCGTGCTGTCGCTGGCCCCCGAGCGGGGCTGGCGTGTGCCCGTCCTCACGACCGAGGCTGCCCGCGGCGAGGGCGTGGACACCCTGGTGGAGAAGCTGGTCGAGCACCGCGCCCACATCGAGGCGGAGGGCACTCTGTCCGAGCGCCGGCGGCGCAACCTGCGCAACGAGGTGCTCGCGCTGGCCGCGGCGCGCCTGCGCCAGCGCCTGGAGGCCGACCTCGACCAGGACGCCGACTTCCAGGCGCTGATCGACGAGGTCGTCGAGCGCCGGCTCGACCCCGCCACCGCGGCGGGGCGCATGCTGGAGCGCGAGGGCGTTCAGAGCACCTGAGGGTCTACGAGCAGAGGAGCGCGTCCGCGTCGCCCTCCACCGGTGTCAAGTCGCTAGTCGATGGCCAGCACGACGACCGCGGCGTCGTCCTCGAGCGGGGCGGAGGAGGCCCCGACGACGGCGTGCTGGAGCGAGCGGGCGGTGGCCGCGGCCGACGCGCCGTGCGCCGCCGCCACAGCGTCTTTGATCCCGGCCACCCCGAAGCCCCCCGTTGACGAGCGGCGGGCGACGGTGCCATCACTGTGGAGGATGACGCGCTCGCCGCCTCCGAGCCGGCGCCGATGGACGCGAAAACTCCGCACTCGGTCGCCGGCGCCGAGTGGGGGGGCGGCACCCTGGACGAGTGCTTCGATCTCGCCGTCTCGAGGCACGAGCAGCGGCGGCTCGTGCCCGCAGGAGACCCAGCTGAACGTCGAGACCGCCGGTTGCCAGTGCGCGAGGACGGCGCTCACCGTGAAGTCGTCGCCGAGGTCGTGCACGAGCTGGTGGACGATGAGCGCGGTCTCTTCGAGCCCCAGGCCGCGTCGGCGTGCGGAGCGAAGGGCGCCGAGCGACACCGCGGCGCGACCGGCCGCCACCGGCCCCTCGCCCGCCGCGTCGGCGATGGCAAGCCAGGTGCCGTCGCGGTTCTCCGCGAAGTCGAACCAGTCGCCACCCACTGCGGGGCTTGGCAGCAGGCCGCCCGCCAGCTCCCCCCCGCCGACCCGCGCGATCCGGGCGCACGGCAGCAGGTTGAGCTGCATCTCAGCGGCAGGGCTGGTGGCGCGTCCCCGGCGCACCGCCTCGAAGGTGTCCGTGTAGCCGTTGGACAGCTCGAGCGCGGCGGCGCCCTGACGGGCGATCTCCGTCAGCGGCCGGCGTGGTGTGCCGACCGAGAGCAGGAGGCCGGTCGCCCGGCCGCGCAGCCACAGCGGGATGGGCAGGCAACCGGGGAGCTCGGCCCTGACCGCGGCGTAGAGGTCGGGAAGGCTCTCGGGGGAGATCTCCTGGCCGAGGCCGAGCGGGGCTTCGATCCGCGCCGGCAGGTCCTCCTGTGCGCCCGCCAGCCGAAGCAGCCCCGACCCGTCGACGTCGATCACATAGAGGGCCACCGGCACGCCCGCCACCCGCCGCGCCTCGGCCACGAGCTGATCGGCGACCAGGCTCGGCGGAACCTCGTCGAGCACGTGCAGGGCCTCGAGCGACACGGGCTCAGCTCGCCCCAGCTGGCCCGCGGGCCTGACCTCCGGGCCTGCGTGCGGCGGTCCGGCCTCGGCGGGCCGCCGTGCGGCAAGTGCCCGCTCGAGGTCCCGCCGCGTGGGGAAGTGGCGGTTGAGGGTCGAGCGGCCGACCCCGGCCGCTTCGGCGACGTCGGCCATGGTCGAGCGGTCGTCGCGCTCGAGAGCCCCTTGGGCGGCATGCAGGATTCGCTCCCGGTTGCGCTGGGCGTCGGCACGCCGGCCACGGCGTGACAGATCACCGGTCTTCCCATCGC